>JAYVBU010000304.1:0-2338 GCA_043750335.1 Betaproteobacteria bacterium
CCATTCAGCAGACAATATTTGCGGAATTCATCCACCTTAAAGGCAAATGACTGGCCACTGGGCGTGGTCACGGTTTGCGCCGACAAATCAACTTTCAGCATATAGCCTTCCGTCGCAAATGCTTCCTGAAAAAACTGCTCGACACTCGCCGCATCCAACACGATGGGCAGCAAGCCATTCTTGAAACAGTTGTTATAAAAAATATCGGCATAGCTCGGCGCGATGATGGCACGAAAGCCATAATCTTCCAGCGCCCACGGCGCATGCTCGCGGCTGGAGCCGCAGCCGAAATTTTCACGCGCCAGCAATACCTGCGCGCCTTGATAGCGCGGCTGATTCAGCACGAAATCTGGGTTGAGCGGGCGCTGGCTGTTATCCATGCCCGGCTCACCGTGATCGAGATAACGCCACTCGTCGAAAGCATTCGGGCCGAAGCCGGTGCGCTTGATCGATTTTAAAAACTGCTTGGGAATGATCGCGTCGGTATCGACGTTGGCGCGATCCAGGGGTGCTGCCAGCCCATGAAGCTGTGTAAATTTTTCCATCGCTTATTTATGCTTCTCAGCCGAGCCTTCGATTTTGTCGCCGAGCTTGCCCAGGTCCTTGCCGAACCCTTCAACCGTGTTGCAGCCCGCAAGGCCCAACACACCCAATATCAATACACAAACCGCAAGCCACTTATTCATAAGCACCTCACTCCTGTAGAAAATTAAGCCGCCTTCAGCGGCGAAAGCGCGACATCGCGCACATCGACAAAATGCCCTGCTATCGCTGCGGCCGCAGCCATTGCCGGACTCACCAAATGCGTACGCCCGCCTGGACCCTGGCGGCCTTCAAAATTGCGGTTCGAAGTGGACGCGCAACGCTCGCCCGGCTCCAGTCGATCAGCATTCATCGCCAGGCACATCGAGCAACCCGGCTCACGCCACTCGAAACCGGCCGCGAGAAAAATATCGTCCAAGCCTTCCTGCTCCGCCTGACGTTTCACCAAACCAGAACCAGGCACCACCATCGCCAGTTTCACATTAGCGGCCACGTGCTTGCCGCGCGCAACTTCTGCCGCCGCGCGTAAATCTTCGATACGCGAATTTGTGCAAGAGCCGATAAACACTTTGTCGATGGCGATCTGCTGAATGGGGGTATTGGCTTGCAGCGCCATGTATTGCAGTGCGCGCTGCATGCCTTCACGTTTCACCGGATCAGTTTCTTTTGCCGGGTCAGGCACACAGCCATCTACCGTCACTACCATCTCGGGCGAGGTACCCCAAGTGACATGCGGCTTAAGTGTGCTGGCGTCAATCTCCACCACGCAATCGAAGGTCGCATCCGCGTCGCTCACCAGCGTGCGCCAGTAGGCGACAGCCTGATCCCAAGCCGCACCCTTTGGCGAATAGGGACGGCCCTGCACGTAGTCGATGGTGTGATCGTCCACCGCCACCATGCCGGCGCGCGCACCGGCTTCAATCGCCATATTGCAGATCGTCATGCGGCCTTCCATCGACAGGGCGCGAATCGTGCTGCCGCCGAATTCGATTGCGTAGCCCGTGCCACCCGCCGTGCCGATTTTGCCGATGATGGCGAGGATGACGTCCTTCGCGGTCACGCCAAGCGGCAACGCACCCTCAACTTTCACCAGCATGGATTTGGTTTTCTGCGTGAGCAAACATTGCGTCGCCAGCACATGCTCCACTTCAGAAGTACCGATGCCAAACGCCAGCGCCGCAAACGCGCCATGGGTACTGGTATGCGAGTCGCCGCACACCAGCGTCATGCCCGGCAGGGTCGCGCCTTGCTCCGGCCCGATCACATGCACGATGCCCTGGCGCATATCGTTCATCTTGAATTCAGTAATGCCGAAGTAGTCGCAGTTTTTATCCAGCGTTTCCACCTGCAAAGAGGACACCGGATCGCTAATGCCCTCGCCGCGATTGGTCGTGGGCACATTGTGATCGGCCACCGCGAGATTGGCGTCCAAGCGCCAAGGTTGGCGTCCAGCCATACGCAAGCCTTCAAACGCTTGCGGGCTGGTGACTTCATGCACCAGATGACGGTCGATATACAGCAGCGTAGTGCCGTCGTTCTCGACATTCACCACGTGCGCGTTCCATAATTTGTCGTACAGCGTTTGCCCGCTCATAGCCAAAACTCAGGGGAAAAACAGCAATTGTACCCGATACCGCCCTCTCCCGACCAGCCGCGACCAGCTCTAAGCGATTGTTACGCATGACAGAAAATCAAGAAATCACCCCTCCGCTGAACCTTGAAACATTACCCGATTGGGCGCGCTGGATCGCCCAGGATGAAGACGGCACATGGTGGGCGTATGAAGCCGAGCCGA
>JAYVBU010000305.1:0-2338 GCA_043750335.1 Betaproteobacteria bacterium
CCCAACAACATAATCGCGTTTTTGATCGACGAGACTTTATATTGCAAGCCAATGCCGACTGAGTTGATGTAGCACAACAGGCTGTAGCACAGCGCGACATCGTGTTTGAAGGCATCTTCGATCTGGCTTACCTCGGCTTTATTCATCACCAGATTAAAGATGTCCACGACACGTATGCGCGCTGGGTCGGCTCGGTTGTTGGCGAGCGTCTCCGGCTTGGCAAAAAAACTGCCTTGATATAAATCGAAACTGAGCGCTTTGCAGGCAGCGAAATCGCTGCGAGTGTTAACGTTACGCACCAGCCGTATCATACCGTGCGGTTTCAAGTCGCGATCCAGCGTGGCGATATCCTGAATGCTTTGCAGCGCCAAGTCGTAAACAACATAGTTTGCGACGCTTGCTAAGTTGTGAGTTTCATTGCCTGAGCTTTGGCAGGTATAGGCTAAATTGAATCCTTGTTTTAGGAGATCCACGCAGCGTGCCGCTGCTGTTTCTGAGGCTGGGTAGGCGGCGGGATACGCCAGAATGAATTTTGTTTTCGGCAGTAGTTCGACAATATCGCTGTCGAGCGATTGCGCGGGTAAGGATACCCACGCCAAACGATCTCCCATGGCTTCAGCTGCGCCGAAGGTGTTGAGCGTGTTTACGATCAAACGCGCGGCCGATTCGCCGCAGGCGGGCGCGGCTTCGGGCAGAAACCCAGATTCACGAATCAAGAGTTGAAAGGCGCGTACTTTTTCTGTCGCGTCGAAAATGGCTTGGCGCGAGAGAAATAAGGTGTTTGGGCGTGTCTCCACGACTGAAGAATCGTTAGCAGTCGCGGCTGCATGTGGCGTTGCGGACGCGCTGGCGCTCGTTGAGTCTGACACTTCAGACTCGCGGCGAAACGGTCGTGGGATGAAATTCCAGCTCATAATTATCGTGTGAGAAGTTATGCGTAAGTCATTCTTATCGCCGAGCAGAATGAAATCTTTAATAAATTTTTTGTTAACTGAAAAGCCCTTTGCTTGTAAGCTTGAAACGGGTGCATAGATTCGATACGCGCACCATTTATGGGCAGCTCGCTAAATCAAATTTGATTGTTGATTTTTAATGATAATTAAAACAATCGCATGAAAAAATGGTTCATGATTTGCTTTGTTCCCCGGTTTTTTTTGATAAAGGTAGAAAATGGAATCGCTAAAAGTTGGGACGGACTCCTTATTCGTTTTGCTGGGTGCAATCATGGTGTTGGCCATGCATTCCGGCTTCGCATTTCTGGAGTTGGGTACAGTGCGCCAAAAAAATCAGGTCAATGCGCTGGTTAAAATTCTGGTGGATTTCTGTGTTTCAACCATTGCCTATTTTTTCATCGGCTATGGCATCGCCTACGGCATGCACTTCATGACTGGGGCGGAAACACTGGCGCAAAAAAATGGCTATGAGTTGGTGAAGTTTTTTTTCCTGCTTACCTTTGCGGCGGCAATCCCCGCCATCGTCTCTGGCGGCATTGCTGAGCGCGCCAAATTTTATCCGCAACTCATTGCGACCTTCATGCTGGTAGCCTTGGTGTATCCATTTTTTGAAGGGATCGCCTGGAATAAAAATTATGGTGTGCAAGCCTGGCTCAACGTCCAGTTCGGCGCAGAGTTTCACGATTTCGCAGGCTCGGTAGTCGTGCATGCGGTGGGTGGGTGGATCGGCCTAGCGGCAGTTTTACTGCTTGGCGCGCGCCATGGACGTTATCGTAAGGATGGCGCGATTGCAGCACATCCGCCGTCGAGCATTCCCTTTCTGGCATTGGGCGCGTGGGTGCTAACGGTCGGCTGGTTCGGTTTCAATGTCATGTCGGCGCAGAGCATTGATAAAATCAGCGGCTTGGTCGCCATCAACTCGCTGATGGCGATGGTCGGCGGTACCTTGGTCGCGCTGGTGGTGGGCAAGAACGACCCTGGCTTTGTGCACAACGGCCCGCTGGCGGGACTGGTCGCCGTGTGTGCCGGATCAGACATCATGCATCCCGTCGGCGCACTGGTGACAGGCGGCGTCGCGGGTGGTCTGTTCGTTTATATGTTCACCCTCACCCAAAACAAATGGAAAATCGACGACGTACTCGGCGTATGGCCTTTACATGGCCTATGCGGCGCATGGGGCGGCATAGCAGCGGGGATATTCGGTGCGAAAGCGCTGGGCGGCTTGGGCGGCGTGAGTATCGGAGCGCAATTGGTCGGCACGCTGCTCGGCATCGGCATCGCGCTTGCAGGCGGCTTTGCAATTTACGGTGCGCTTAAACTCATGATCGGCATTCGCCTGGATCAGGAAGAAGAATTCATGGGCGCTGATTTGTCGATCCACAAAA
>JAYVBU010000306.1:0-2336 GCA_043750335.1 Betaproteobacteria bacterium
GGCGCAGGTAAAAGCAGGCTTTGTGGATGTTAATACGGGTGAGATCGTCAATCCGGGAATGTTCGATCAGATAAAGAAAGACTTCCCCGACCCGTGGCCCCTTTTCCGCAACGAACTCGAAGCACGCCTGAAAATTGATGATCCCGCGCTATTGCGTGAAGATATGCAACGCTTTGGTACATATTCAGGTGAGGCACTAGAAACGCTACGTCCGCTGTTCGTCTCACGCGCGCCGCAACGGCGTAACAGTGGTGCGGCACATAAAGACACCATCTACGCGCAACCGAAGCAACTTGTCGCTCAAGGCGGAGTCACGCAGAAGGTTCCACTCTCCAGCCTGACTTTGAAAGATCTAGACCAACTGATCGACCCGCACCGCAACGAAAAACTCTACGCCGCTATTCGGGTGCGCTTGGAGCAATACGGCGGCAAAGGCGATAAAGCATTCCCAGCCAGCAACCCGCTACGCAAACCCGATAGCGAAGGCAATCCGACCGGCCCAGTTGTGCGTGGCGTGACGAAGGTCATTGATAAATTGTCAGGCATCCCGATTCGCGGTGGCATCGCCAAGAACGACAGCATGGTGCGGGTGGATGTCTTCACTAAAGCGGGCAAGTTCCATCTCGTGCCCGTGTATGTGCATCACACTGTGGCGAAAGCGCTCCCAAATCGGGCAGTTGTTGCATTCAAAGATGAAGATGAATGGACACTAATCGACGACAGCTTCGAGTTCTGTTTTTCGTTGCACTCAAATGATCTGGTGCGGGTTCAGCAGAAAGGTAAAGCAGCTATTCTTGGCTACTACTCAAGCTGCCATCGGGGCACAGGGAATCTCAATCTTTGGGCGCATGACCGCAGCCTGCAAGTTGGTAAAGATGGGATGATTGAAGGCATCGGTGTTAAAACGGCTTTGAGCATCGGGAAATACAACGTGGATGTGCTTGGCAACCGTTATCCCGCCCCGCCGGAGAAACGTCGTGACTTGGCGTAGCGTCGTTATCTCGCTCCCTGCCAAACTGCGGCGCGAACAATTCCGCCTTGCCATCGAGCAAGATCAAACAGCGTTCGTGCCGTTCGAGGATATCGCGGTAATCGTACTCAATCATCGCGAAATCACCCTCACCCATCCGGTACTATCGGCCTGCGGGGAATACGGCATCAGCCTCTTCGCCACGGGCGACACACATCATCCCAGCGGTGTGTTCTTACCTTTCTTGTCGCACTCGCGCGCCACGCGTTGGCTGCGTCTGCAACTGGATTTACCGCGCCCTGCCGCCAAGCAGGCATGGGCAACTATCGTGCGCCAGAAAATTGCCAACCAAGCTGCGTGTTTGAAACTCACGGGGCACGATGGCGCGGATCGGCTGGACTCCTACGCACGGCGTGTGCGCTCTGGTGATGTCGGCAATCTGGAAGGACAAGCCGCCGCATTTTATTTCGTCCAGCTTTTCGGCAAGGGGTTTCACCGTGAGCAAGCACGCTTTGCCAATGCCGCGCTGAATTATGGCTATGCGGTGTTGCGCGGCACGATTGCACGGGGTTTGGTAGCACATGGCCTGATGCCTTCTATCGGGCTGTTCCACGCCAGCGAGCAGAATGCCTTCAATCTTGCCGATGACGTGATCGAACCGTTCCGTCCGATAGTTGATTTATTTGTAGCGAATCACCTGTCGCTGGCTGGCGATGAATTAAATCCGCAAGATAAAACGGCGTTAGTCGGGCTACTCAATGTGGATGTGGGCATGCCGCGCGGCAAGATGTCCGTGCTTTCTGCCATCGAACACACGATAGAAAGCCTTGCGAGAGTGTATGACGGCGGCAGCGAAGCGCTGCTGGAATTGCCCACACTCATTGGGCTGGAACAGCACCGCTTAGAGTGCTGAACCATGAGCACGGAGACACGACGATTTATGCGCTTGATTGTCCTCTTCGATCTACCTGTTGTTACTAAGGCCAAGCGCCGCGCCTACACGCTGTTCCGCCGCTTCCTGATAAACGACGGCTACGACATGATCCAGTTCTCGGTGTATGGCCGCATCGTGAACGGCAACGATGCGCTGGAAAAACACATGAAGCGATTGGTGAACAGCCTGCCACCTGAAGGCTCCGTGCGCTGCCTGACCGTTACCGAAAAGCAATATGCCAGCATGAAACTCTTGGTCGGCCTGCCGCTTTTTCAAAAAAAAGCACTGAAATCAAACCAAATGCTGCTATTTTGATGAGCGATTTTTCAAACAGAACGCCCGCCAGATTGAGGTCTGGCGGGCGTTTGCGTGAAGCCAAGTGTAGTTCATCCGGGGTGAGAGAGGGAGCTACAACTACACCAGCGTGGCGGA
>JAYVBU010000307.1:0-11344 GCA_043750335.1 Betaproteobacteria bacterium
TCGCTCAAAGAAACCATCAAAGGCTTCAAGGCGATTGTCAGCGGCGAATACGATCACCTGCCCGAGCAAGCGTTCTACATGGTCGGCGGCATCGAAGAAGCTGTCGAAAAAGCCAAGACCATCCAATAAGGTAAAGAGTTATGGCAATGACTATCCATGTGGACGTAGTAAGCGCAGAAAAGCTCTTGTACTCCGGCATCGCCGAATTTGTGATTGTGCCCGGCGTGCGTGGCGAGCTGGGTGTGTATCCGCGCCATGCGCCGCTGGTGACAAAACTCAAACCTGGCTCGGTGCGTATTAAGGTGCCGGATCAGGTAGAAGAGGAATTGATTTACGTGAATGGCGGTCTAGTCGAAATCCAGCCCGACGTGATTACGATTTTGTCCGACACCGGCATTCGCGGCAAAGACCTGGACGAAGCCAAAGCGCTGGAAGCCAAACAGGCCGCAGAAGAAGCCATGAAGAACCGCACTGGCGCGATGGAAATTGCCCAAGCGCAAATCGAATTGGCGCAGGCCGTGGCGCAATTGGCAGCGATTAAAAAATTACGCAAATAATAAAACAAATACAGTATTCAAATTTCAACTGGGGGGTGGGGAGATGAGAAAGCTTGCGGCAATTGGCATTTTAGTCATTTTAGGATTCGGTTTATCTGGATGTAGCTCGACGGTTAAACGTGATGTCGCATCCGTGCGTCCGTTGACGGTCCAGCCGGTTTCCTCAGTCAACGTTTTTATGACCGAGGCCGGAAAAACGAAGTTGTCAGAGAATATAAAATTTAACACAGAGTCATTACGAGAGATCGTAGAGCGCACCCTATCGGCAATCGGCCTAGTAAAAAAAGAATCCCCTGTGCGCCTGGATATTGCAGTTGATGATGTTCGCGTACGCTCTACATTCTCAGCCATTATGTGGGGCTTCATGGCCGGCGATGATCGTGTGAATGGAACGGTCACGTTAGTGGGGGGCGACGGCGCGCTTATCGACAAGTTTGATGTTTCGGCATCTTACGCGCTAGGTGGGTTAGCCGGAGGCCAGGATTCTGCGCGTATGAGTTACTTGTATGAAGCGTTTGCACAGTCAACCGTGGACGAGTTACAAGGAAAAATAAAGGCCGACACACCGAAATAATCGTTTGTTGAAATGTAAATGAGAAAAAGGCAGCGAATTTCGCTGCCTTTTTTGTTTCTAATTCGGCATGGTTCCGTGCATATCAATAAGGCAATATAGATTTCCCTCAAAATCGGGCCCTTGCTACAGGTAAGGGGCGCGTAAGTATTTCGATTCGCCCAAGGTGCAGCACTCGCTCGCTGTATGGGCCTTGCGTCGTTTTTTTTGGCTAGCGTTTCTGGGTATCCAAACGGAGTAGGTGCAGGTAGGATGCTTTTGCGTCGGGGCACAATGTCGCGGCGAATCCAGTAGTCATCATAAAAAACAATGGAGGAATCGTTAGCATGTCTTTGCACACTAGCATTAGATTCACATCGTTCCAGCATCCGAGTTTTTTTCAACTTAAGCAAATCAGCGTAGCGCTGGCAACGACTGCTTTAGTATGCGTCGGCGTGAGTAGCGCTTGGGCAGAAATTGGCCCGGTTACGCAACAAGCGCGCGCGCAAGATGCCTATAAAATTCGCAAGGACGCGGCGGATGCAAACCGTCTCAGCAAGCAGGCGTCGCACCCAGATAATGGCGACGAAGCGCTGTATCCGACGCACTTCAACAGCTACAGCAAAGGCTTGCCGCATGATGCTTTGGGGGTGGTCAGCCCCAGCGCATATGATGCGCTGATCTATGCATTGACCACGGGGCAGAATACGGATTTTGAAGCGATCCCCATGGGTACGCCCGGTGCTTCGAAGCAGCGCGACCCGCAAGCCGCCTATACCTATTTTTTAGAAGGCGCGGATACTTGGACCTTCACCTTAGCGCCTGCGCCCACATTCGCCAGCGCACAACAAGCGTCGGAATCCATTGAGGTGCTGTGGCAAGCGCTAACCCGTGACGTGCCGTTCGCGCAATATGCAAGCAACGCGCTGACGCAGCAGGCGGCGGCGGATTTATCGCGCTTCAGCGATTTTCGTGGGCCAAAATCCGGCGGCATCGTCAGCACGGCCACTTTGTTTCGCGGCATCGCGCCGGGCGAATTGAACGGGCCGTATTTGTCTCAGTTTCTGTGGAAATCTGTGCCGTTTGGTGCGATGACCGTGACGCAAAAATATTCCGTTCCCATCGCAGGCAACGACCATCTGACGAATTACAACGAATGGCTGGCGATCCAAAACGGCGCGAATCCGAGCGGGATTACCAGCTTGGTCACCGATACCACAACACGCTATCTGCGTAACAACCGCGACTTGGCGCAGTACGTGTTGCGCGACTTTAACGCACAGGCCTATCTGAACGCCGCGCTCATCATCAATAGCTTTGGCTCTGGGGTTTACGCCGACAGCAACCCGGTGAATAGCACGGTCACCCAAACCCGGGAACCGATGTGGGGCATCAACCATGCGCTGGATTTAGTGTCGCGCATGGCGGTCATATCACAGAGCACGGCTTGGTATCAAAAGTGGCTAGTGCATCGCCGCGCGCGGCCCGAGGTATTTTTCGGGCGGGTGCATAATCAGGTGACGGGCGTGGCTTCGTATCCGATTCATTCCGAGTTGCTCACCTCGCCCGCCTTGGGCCTGACCTATGGCCAGCATGCCACTTATCTGCTGCCCATGGCGACGGCAGGCGGCAGCCCCTTGCACCCTTCCTATCCGGCGGGACACGCCACCATGGCGGGCGCAGCAAGCACCGTGTTGAAGGCATTTTTCAAGGGCTCCTATGTGATCCCGAGCCCGGTGCAGGCAAGCGACGACGGCTTGACGCTCAACACCTATAGCGGCCCGGCGCTAACTATCGAGGGTGAGCTGAACAAGCTGGCCAGCAACATCTCCATCGGGCGCGACGCAGCGGGTGTGCATTTTCGTTCTGACGGTGATCCGGGCCTAGTCCTGGGCGAAGCCATGGCGATCAGCGTATTGAGCGACTTGGTCAATACCTATCACGAAGATTTTGTGGGCTTTACCTTCAACAAATTTGACGGCACGAGCATCACGATTAAAAAACGTTGATTAAATACTCCCCCGTCGCTGCTACAGCTTCGGGGGATTACGGCATAAGGCGGCTAAGGGCCGCCTTTTTTGTTTATAATTCAGAAAGTTTCCGCACAAAAATAGGCCATGTCACCTCCCCTCAATATCGTCATCCTTGCCGCAGGCCGTGGCACACGCATGTATTCTGATCTGCCCAAGGTGTTGCACCCGCTCGCCGGGCGCGCGCTGATTGAGCATGTGTTGGCAACGGCGCGTGGCTTGAAGCCTGCGCGTTTGTGCGTGGTTTATGGCTATGGTGGCGAGGTCGTGCCGCAAAACATTGCGGGGGCAGACATCACTTGGGTACAACAGCTCGATCAATTGGGCACCGGCCATGCGCTGCAACAGGCTTTGCCGCATCTGCTCGGGGATGGGTTGACGCTGGTTTTATACGGTGATGTGCCCTTGACGCAGCATGACACTTTGGCGCATTTGCAAGACAGCGCGGGCAGCGACAAGCTGGCGCTACTCACTGCCGAATTTTCTGATCCCAGCGGTTATGGCCGCATCGTGCGCGATACCGCTGGACGAGTAGCGCGCATCGTCGAGCAGAAAGACGCAACCGACAGCGAGCGCCGCATTTGCGAAATCAATACCGGCATTCTCGCAGCGCCCAGTGCCAAGCTTGTGCAGTGGCTCGGCCAGCTCCATAACAACAACGCGCAGGGCGAGTACTACCTGACTGACATTGTTGCTATGGCGGTGAATGACGGTATTGCGGTCAAGACCAGCCATCCGCAAGCAGCTTGGGAAGTGTTAGGCGTGAACAGCAAATTGCAGTTGGCCGAATTAGAGCGCATCTATCAGCGTAACTACGCGGAGCGGCTCGCCAATCGCGGTGTGATGATTTTCGATCCGGCGCGCTTTGATGTGCGCGGCGAGTTGAATTGCGGGCGCGATGTCGTGATCGACATCAACTGCGTATTCGAAGGCCAGGTCACATTGGCAGATAAAGTCAGCATTGGCGCACATTGCGTCTTGAAAAATGTGAGCGTGGCCGAGGGTACGAAGATTCACCCTTTCAGCCATATCGAAGACGCGCACATAGGCGCGGATTGCCGCGTCGGCCCCTTCTCGCGCATTCGTCCCGGCACGCGTTTGGCGGCAGATGCCCATATCGGTAATTTCGTCGAAATCAAAAACAGCGACATCGGTGCGGGCAGCAAGGTAAACCATCTCTCCTACGTCGGCGATGCAACAATCGGCAGCAAGGTCAACATTGGCGCGGGCACGATCACTTGCAATTACGATGGCGCGAACAAGCACCGCACCGTGATTGAAGACGGTGCGTTCATCGGCTCGGATACGCAGCTTATCGCGCCGGTAACCGTTGGCAAGGGCGCAACCATCGGTGCGGGCTCGACCATTACACGTGATGCGCCTGCGGGCGAATTGACCCTCTCGCGCGCGAAGCAGCTAACGATTCCGGGTTGGGTGCGCCCGGTAAAACAGCGAAAAAAGGATTAAAAATGTGCGGCATTGTGGGCGCCATCGCCAAACGTAACATTGTTCCCATCTTGGTCGAGGGCCTCAAGCGGCTAGAATATCGTGGCTACGATTCATCCGGTATCGCTGTGCTGAACGAGGGTTTGCAGCGGGTGCGCCGCGTGGGCCGTGTGGTTGAAATGGAGCGCGAGGCGCTCGCGCAAAATCTCAGCGGCCAGATGGGCATCGGCCATACGCGCTGGGCGACCCACGGTGGCGTGACCGAAAATAATGCGCATCCGCATTTCTCGCAAAATGATATTGCCGTGGTGCATAACGGCATTATCGAAAATCACGAGGCGCAGCGCGCACGCCTCAAAACGCTCGGCTATGTATTTGAATCACAGACCGACACCGAAGTGATCGCGCATTTGATTCACTACTATTTCAAACAGTGTGGCGATTTATTCCAGGCGACGCGCCAAGCGGTTGCCGAGTTAGAAGGCGCGTATGCAATTGGCGTCATGACGCCAACACAGCCGGAGATGGTGTGTTGCGCGCGGGTCGGTTGCCCGCTTTTGTTGGGTGTGGGCGAGGGGGAAAACTTTTTCGCCTCCGATGTCTCGGCGATTATTTCCGCCACGCGCAATGTCATTTATTTAGATGAGGGTGATGTCGCCTTGGTGACGTGCGACACGATCAAAATCGTTGATCGTGAGGGCAATACAGTCGAACGTCCGGTGCGCGTGTCTGACCTCTCTGCCGATGCGGTCGATCTGGGGCCGTATCAACACTACATGCAGAAAGAAATTCACGAGCAGCCGCGCGCGTTGACGGATACGCTGGAAGGCTTGTTGGCAGAAGGCGTATCGCCCATGCTATTCGGCCCAGATGCCGAGGCAGTGTTTAACGATACCGACAGCGTGTTGATTCTCGCTGCGGGAACCAGCCATTACGCCAGTCTAGTGGCGAAGTTATGGTTGGAGTCTATCGCCAAGATTCCCTGTAATGTCGAGTTGGGCCACGAGTACCGCTATCGCGACTCGATTCCGAATCCGAAGCAACTCATCGTCAGCATTTCGCAATCGGGTGAGACGCTGGATACGATGGAGGCATTAAAGCGCGCCAAAGCGCTCGGCCACGACAAGACCTTGTCGATTTGCAATGTGCGCGAGAGCGCGATTCCGCGCGCCTCCCAGCTGGTGTTTTACACCCGCGCCGGGGCCGAGATCGGCGTTGCCTCAACCAAGGCATTCACGACGCAACTCGCCGCACTTTTTATTCTCACCCTGGTGCTCGCAAAAACACGCGGCCAACTCACAGCGCAAGCGGAACATGCGCATCTCGACGCCTTGCGCCACCTGCCCGGCAGTGTGCAGCATGCGCTGAACCTAGAGCCACAAATTCAGGTGTGGGCCGAGCGCTTTTCCCATAAAGAGCACGCCTTATTTTTAGGGCGCGGCCTGCACTACCCAATTGCTTTGGAAGGCGCGTTGAAGTTGAAAGAAATCTCCTACATCCATGCTGAAGCCTATCCCGCTGGCGAATTGAAACATGGTCCACTGGCTTTGGTGGATAGCAATATGCCGGTTGTCGTGATCGCGCCGAACGACCTACTGCTGGAAAAAGTAAAATCCAATATGCAAGAAGTCCATGCGCGCGGCGGTGAGCTGTATATTTTTGCCGATCTCGATAGTAATTTCGGCGAGGCCGAGGGTGTGCATGTGATCCGTACGCCGCGTCACATGGGTGTGCTCTCGCCCATCGTGCATGCCGTGCCGGTGCAACTGCTTGCCTACCATGCGGCGCTGAAAAAAGGCACCGACGTGGATAAACCGCGAAATCTCGCAAAATCTGTGACCGTTGAATAACTCTGCACTACGCAGCGAACCCATCCGCTGATCCACTAAATTTTGTCCTTCCAATTTGCGCGCCATGCGCTATCGTAAAAAGACAGGTCTATCCTTAAATGGATAGACCGATCCTGGTTTACCAAAAAACATAGAAATTGGCTGGTTGAAGCATATTTTTACGCCGTAAATTGCATACCAAAGGAGAGAGAAATGAACAGCTTGCAGAGGGTTTTCAATGCTATTTTGTTTTCCTTGCTGGTCTTGTCGATGGGGGTGGGTTGGGCTGCGCCCACGGCAGTCGCCCGCAGTAGTGGTAAGCACGATTTGTCGCCTGCGTTGCGCGATGTAAAGCCGGTAGCCGCTGTTGCGGGAGCCGAGAGCAGGGAGATACCCCGCTTTGCCCTGCCGCGATCAAGCACGACTAAAATCCCCGCGCCCGCCTCAGCCGCTGAGCTGGCAGGTGCGTCGATTGTGGGCGGTATGCCAACGCCCACGCAAAACTTTGATGGCGTAAGCAATGTGAATGGCGTGCTGCCTGCCGATACCAACGGCGATGTTGGGCCCAATCACTATGTCCAGATGGTTAATATTTCGTTTGCGATTTATAACAAGAGCGGAACCTTGCTCTATGGCCCGGCCAACAACAACACGCTGTGGGCGGGCTTCGGCGGACCGTGCGAGACCAGCAATTCGGGCGACCCGATTGCACAGTACGACCAATTGGCCGACCGCTGGCTGATGAGCCAATTCGCATTGCCGAATTATCCCAATGGCCCGTTTTATCAATGCATCGCCATTTCGCAGACCCCCGATCCGCTGGGCGCGTGGCATCGTTATCAATTTACGATCAGCAACACCAAGCTGAACGATTATCCAAAATTCGGCGTGTGGCCCGATGCTTACTACATGTCCATTAATCAATTCACCGCGCCCACTTTCGCCTGGGGCGGTGCGGGGGCAGTTGCTTTCGAGCGCGATAAAATGCTGGCCGGTCTGCCCGCGCAGATGGTTTATTTTGATCTGTTCGGCGTGGATTCAAACCTGGGCGGCATGTTGCCCTCCGATTTGGATGGCGCAACGCCGCCGCCTGCTGGTGCGCCCAACTACTTCATGGTGATGGACGACGACGCCTGGGGTTATTCGCCAGATCAATTGCAAATTTGGAAATTCCACGTCGATTGGGCAACGACCGCCAACTCGACGTTTACTTTGCAAACGACGCTACCTACCGCTGCGTTTGATACCAATCTATGTGGCTATGCAAGAAATTGTATTCCGCAGCCGAGCACGACGGCCAAGGTGGACGCCATTTCTGACCGGCTTATGTATCGTCTGGCCTACCGTAATTTCGGCACGCATGAATCGTTGGTGATGAACCACAGTGTGGATGTCAGTGGAAGCGACCATGCGGGTGTGCGCTGGTACGAAGTGCGCGACCCAGGCGGTGCGCCTACCATCTACCAACAGGGTGTCGTGGCCCCGGATGCTAGCCATCGTTGGATGGGGAGCGTTGCCATGGATGGCGCGGGGAATATCGCTGCGGGTTATTCCGTGTCGAGCAGTACGATCTACCCCTCAATCCGCTATACCGGGCGACTTGCGAGTGACCCGCTCGGCACTATGCCGCAGGGAGAAGCGGAGATCATCGCCGGAACTGGCGCGCAAACCAGCACCTTCTATCGCTGGGGCGATTACAGCATGCTGGCGGTCGATCCGACAGACGATTGCACCTTCTGGTTTACCACCGAGTACTACAACGTCACCAGCACGTCGAGTTGGCGCACACGTGTCGGCGCGTTTAAATTCCCTGAGTGCGGCGGTGTGCCCAGCGGCGCGGATCTGTCTGTAGTTAAGGTAGATACGCCTGACCCGGTAACCGTTGGTGCAACTATTACCTACAGCGTGACGGTGACGAATAACGGGCCGCAGGACGCGAGCTTGGTGACCTTAACCGACACCTTGCCACTAAGCGTGAGTTACGTGTCGGCGGTCGGCAGTCAAGGTAGTTGTACGCAATCGGCGGGTGTCGTGAGTTGTGCTTTGGGCAGCTTGGCGAATGGTGCTAGCGCCACGGTGACGATCATCGCGACAGCAACGGCAAGCGGCACAGTGACCAATACGGCGAGCGTAGTCGCGGCAGAAAGTGACTCGAATAGCGCAAACAATACGGCGAGCGCTACCACCACCATCAATGCCAGCGGCACAGCAGATTTGGTAATGAGCGCGCTCTCCAATCCCCCCGCCAGCGCGATACGCGGCACGAGAATTACCGTCACTGATACCGTGCTCAACCAAGGCGGCGCGAGTGCGGGCAGCTCCACCAATCGCTACTATTTGTCACTGGACACGTTAAAGAGCAGCAGAGATAGAGCGCTAAGCGGACAGCGCGCCGTACCAACGCTGGCGGCAGGTGCGAGCTCGATCGGCACGGTCAGCGTGGGTGTGCCGCTTAGCATGACGACTGGAACGTATTACCTGATCGGCTGCGCCGATGTGCGGCTCACGGTGATCGAGTCCGACGACACCAACAACTGCAAAGCATCGACTTCGACCATCGTTATCACGCCGTAACGCGTCATTGACCCCGCCCGTTCTGGGCGGGGTCGGCGCTTAAGTGAGCTTGGCCTAAGCAACAACGCTGGGGTAAACTTGCCCGCGTATGAAGTTAAAACTTTTCCTGAAATTACACGCCTGCGTTACACGTAAAAGCTCGGAGTAAGCGTGGCCGTCATCGCGGTGTTCAATCAAAAAGGCGGCGTTGGCAAAACCACCACCACGGTGAATCTCACGGCGGGGCTGGCGCGCATGGAGCTGCGTCCCGTCGCCATCGACCTGGACCCGCAAGCGCACCTCACGTTGACCTTCGGCGTTGCCGGGGTCTTGGATGAAACCTCGATAGCCGCTTTTTTTCGCGATGATATTCCGCTGCCGACCTTGGTGCGCGAGCTGCCAAGCGGGGTGCGGGTGATTCCCGCGCACATGGCGCTAGCGAAAATCGAAGCCTTACAAAGCCGGAGCGCTGCCGCAGCGCGCAAGTTGAAAAGCGGGTTGGACGCGTCTCTAGGCGCGGAAGGTGTGCCGATTTTGATCGACTGTTGCCCAACGCTGGGTGTGCTGTCTTTGAATGCTTTGCTCGCGGCGGATCGTATCTTAGTGCCGGTGTCGGCGGATTTTTTATCGCTGCAAAGCGTCAACAAGTTGGATGGAGCCCTCAAAGCGTTAGAAGGCCCGCTCAATCGCAAGCTCGAAAAGCGCATCGTGCTCACGCGCTTCGATAGTCGCCGCAAGCTGTCGTTTGAAATCTATGAAAAGCTCAAAACACGCTATGGCGAACAGCTGTGCGAAACGCGCATCGTCGAGAATGTCGCCCTGGCCGCGAGCCCGGCTGACGCCCAAGATGTGTTTGCCTACGCGCCCGCCAGCCCCGGCGCGCGCGACTACGCGGCGTTGACCCTAGAGCTAAAAAATCAGGGGTTTTTTAGCTAGCCGTTTGGTCAAATTCACGTGCTGTACTAGACTACGGTTTGAAGGGGTTTGAGGTCTGCCCCGCGTCAATTAGGGTGCTGTGGATTAGCGTAACCGGACACTAAAGCTTTGAACCCGGATGCCGATACAGCTAGAGCAAGAAAAATAAAATAGAGGCCCCGGTTCATATCATGTCACTGCCGATACTAGTCGTCGATGATTCAGCGATGGCACGCAAAATGCTCATCAAATCACTGCCCACAGATTGGGATGTGAGTATTTCTCAAGCAGCCAACGGCGTGGAGGCGATGGCCGCCTATCGCGAAGGCAAAGCCGCCGTGATGTTCCTCGATCTGAATATGCCCGAAATGGATGGCTATCAAGTGCTGGAAGCCTTGCGCAAGGAAGACATGAACAGCATGGTCATTGTGGTGTCAGCCGATATTCAACCCATCGCGCAAGAGCGCGTGATGTCGATGGGCGCGATTGCGTTCATCAAAAAGCCGATTTCGTTTGATGCTTTAAATTCCGTTCTCAAAGAATATGGTGTGACGATATGACAGTCAGCGCACTCTCCAACGATCAGCGCGATGCGCTGCAAGAGTTGACCAATATTGCGATGGGCCAAGCTGGCTCGTCACTCGCGCAACTGTTGGACGCTTTCGTCGATTTATCCGTGCCGCGCATCCGCATTGTGCAAGTGGTCGATTTGCCGGAAACCATGGCCGAGATGGTGGGTAAGAAAAATTTAGTGAGCGCAGCGCGCCAATCGTTTCAAGGGTATCTGCGCGGTGAAGCGATTGTGATTTTCGGCGAACCCGGTAGCCATACTTTGGCTGACCTCATGGGCTATGAGGGCGAGTTGGGCGAGAACAGTCAAGCAGAACTATTGTTGGACGTGGCGAACGTACTGACCGGCGCGTGCCTGGGTGGCATGATGGAGCAAATTCGTAATTTCACCGAAACGACGGGCTCCACAGAACTGAGTTTTTCCATGCCATCCATCATGGCGCGCAACGTGCCGGCAGAGAAGCTGATCGACCCGGCAAAAGTGCAGTGGAGTCACTCCTTATTTTTGGAAGTGAATTTCGCCATCAAAGATCGTAACTTTGTCGCGCATCTCACCATGCTCATGCCGGAAGACGGGATCGAAAAAGTCCGTGGTATCGTTGACGAGTTCATCGCCGCATTCTAGCGCTGCAATGAGCGAAATCGCCGCCCCAAGCAATTTGGCCGAAACCGTTTTAAAGCGGGTCGATGTTGGCATTTTCGTTATCAACAAAAATTTTGAAGTCGTCCTCTGGAACAACTTCATGGCGCATCATAGTGGCCGTCCAGCGGATGCGATGCTGGGTAAAAGCTTGTTCGATGCTTTTCCCGATCTACCCAAACCGTGGTTTACCAAAAAGGTGAATGCGGTTTTCATGCTCAACAATTTTTCCTTTATCTCCTGGGAAAACCGCC
>JAYVBU010000308.1:0-11324 GCA_043750335.1 Betaproteobacteria bacterium
TGGCTGTCGATTGGCTCCATGGTCGGTTTTGTAACGCTGTTTGGCATAACCTTGCGCAATTCGATCATGATGCTGTCGCATTACGAATATCTGGTGACGGGCGAAGGAATGGTGTGGGGACCAGAGGCGGCCATACGCGGCGCGTCCGAGCGCCTAGTGCCGATTCTGATGACGGCCTTGGTGACGGGGTTAGGCTTGTTGCCGCTGGCGATTGGTGCCGGCGATCCGGGGCGCGAGATCGAGGGGCCGATGGCACTGGTGATCCTGGGCGGGCTGTTTACCTCCACCGCGCTCAATCTGCTCGTGATGCCGGGTCTGTCGCTGCGGTACGGCAGATTCGATTCAGAGAACGGGGGGGCCAGATGATTGACTTCAACCGTCGAACCGGTTGCCTGAAGCAAATCGGGGACAAGACTGACCCTCGCGGATGAACAGCACTTTATCGTCAACGACAGGCGCGGTAACCAGTAGGCTGACGCCTTTGATATGTCCCAGATACTTCACGGAGAAACGCTCGGTGGTTTGCTCCGATACGGTTTGTAATTGCAGTCGGTTGATCACCGGCAATTTTATTTCTTCAAACTCGTACCCGTTTTCGCTGGCGTCACCATCGGTACCGCTGTTTAGCGGCAGGGTTAGGGCGACTTGGCTCGGTGCCGGGGCGCTTTTAGGAAGACGAAATAAGCCTTTTTTGACCAGCGCTACCAGTTGCTGATGATTCTCGATAATTTGGCCAGCACGGAGTAACAAGTTTTGATTTTTGTCATAGATGGCCCAGGGAATGGGTTTTCCGATGGCTAAATCAATGCGGCGCAAAGGGATCGGATTCATAGTTTTAACGGTGGTTTCCATGTTAACTGTCAGCATTAACGGCTGATTCAAGGAAGAATTTAGGGCGATTGCCCAGCCCTATAGTCACTTTGATATCCCAAAAAGTAAGAGAGTTCGATTTACCTAAAACGCTGGGTAGTGGAAAATCGCATGCTTTCCGCCGCGCGCCCCTCTGCTTCCATCCTCATCGTTATGAATCCCGAAAAATACCAATCCCGCCTCGCGCGCATTCCAACCATTATTTATCCGGAAGAACTCCCCATCGCCGCCAAGCGCGAGGAGATCGCGCGCGCGATTCGTGAGCATCAAGTGGTGGTAGTGGCAGGTGAAACCGGCTCCGGCAAGACCACGCAATTGCCAAAGATTTGCCTCGATCTAAAACGCGGTGCGGCGGGCATGATCGGCTGTACCCAGCCTCGGCGCATTGCGGCGCGCACGGTGGCGGGGCGGATTGCTTTTGAGTTGCAATCCACGCCTAGCGATCTGGTCGGCTATAAGGTGCGCTTCACCGACAAGGGCAGCGCCGACAATCTGATTAAGGTAATGACCGACGGCATCTTGCTGGCGGAGACGCAGACCGACCGGCTGCTTAAACGTTACGACACGCTAATCATCGACGAGGCGCATGAGCGCAGTTTGAATATCGACTTTCTGTTGGGCTATTTGAAGCAGTTGTTGCCGCGCCGGCCCGATCTGAAAATCATTATCACTTCGGCCACGATCAATACAGATTTGTTTTCGCGCCATTTCAACAACGCACCGGTGGTCGAGGTTTCGGGCCGTTTGTATCCGGTAGAAATGCGCTATCGCCCGGTACGCGAACCGGTTAAGGAAGAAGACAAAGACGATCAAGAGCGCGATATGGAGCAAGCCATCGTCGATGCGGTGGATGAAGTCTCGCGCCTGTCGCGTGACGGCGATGTGCTGATTTTTTTGCCGGGCGAGCGCGAGATTCGCGACACGGCGGAGTTACTACGCAAGCATCACCCGCCGGGCGTCGTGATCCTGCCGCTGTATGCACGGCAGACGGCGCAAGAGCAGGAGCGCGTGTTTCAGCCGAGCAATGCGCGGCGCATCATTCTAGCCACCAACGTGGCGGAGACCTCGCTCACTGTGCCCGGCATTCGCTATGTGATCGACCCAGGCTATGCGCGCTTTAAGCGTTATAGCTATCGCAACAAGGTGGATCAATTGCTGATCGAACCGATCGCGCAGGCCTCGGCCAATCAGCGCGCCGGGCGCTGCGGGCGCGTCAGTTCAGGAGTATGCATACGGCTATATAGCGAGGTGGATTTTCAGTCCCGCCCACGCTTTGCCGACCCGGAAATTTTACGCACCTCACTCGCGGGCACGATCTTGCGCATGGCCGCTTTAGGCTTAGGCGAGGTCGCGGATTTTCCTTTTATCGAGCCGCCCGCCTCGCGCGCGATTGCCGATGGTTATGGCCTGCTGCAAGAATTAAACGCGGTAGATGAGGCGCGCCAACTCACCCCCATCGGCGCGCAATTGGCGAAGCTCACACTCGACCCCAAGCTCGCGCGCATGCTATTGGCCGCGCACGATCAGCATTGCGTGAGCGAAATGCTGGTGATCGCCGCAGCCCTCTCGGTGCAAGACCCGCGCATCCGGCCTATGGGTTCTGAAACGGCGGCAGATGTGAAGCACAAATATTTTGTGGCCGAGCATTCGGATTTTATGGGGCTGCTAAAAATCTGGGCCTTCTATGTGGAATCCTTGCAGCACAAAAAATCCAATCGCAAATTGATCGAGGAATGCCACAGCCACTTTCTCTCCTATCTACGGCTGCGCGAATGGCACGATCTAAATGGGCAACTGGCGGCACAAGCCAGCGAGCTGGGGCTGCGCCTCAACCCCTCCCCCGCCACCTATGAGCAAATCCACCGCGCACTGCTCGCGGGGCTCATCGCCAACATCGGTGTAAAAGCCGACGAGGGTCACTATCAAGGCGCGCGCGAAATTAAATTCCACATCCATCCCGGATCGAGCCTATTCAAAAAAGGCACGAAATGGTTGATGGCAGCGGAGCTAACTGAAACCGGCAAGCTCTACGCGCGCAATGTTGCGAAAATAGAGCCAGAATGGGTCGAGCAAGTGGGCGCGCATTTAATCAAGCGCCATTACTTTGATCCGCATTGGGAAAAGAGCGCGGCACAAGTCGTGGCGTTCGAGCGCACAGCCCTCTATGGCTTGACGCTCACGCCACGCCGCCGTGTACATTTCGGCGCGATTGATCCGAAACAATCGCGTGAAATATTTATTCGCGCAGCCCTGGTGGCCGGTCAGTTTGAAAGCAAGTCGAAATTCTTTTTACACAATCAGGCGCAGGTAGAAGAAATTCGCGAGCTGGAACACAAATCGCGCCGCCCGGATGTGCTGGTGGATGAAGAAAAAATGTTCGCTTTTTTCGATGCGCGTATCCCGGCCGAAATCGTCAACGGTCATGGCTTTGAAAAATGGCGACGCGAGGCAGAGCGCAAAGACCCGCAACTGCTTTGCATGCAGCGCGACGATTTAATGCGCCATGGCGCGGAAGAAGTCACGGAAGTTTTATTCCCCGACACGCTGCTAATGGACGACACCGACTGCCCGATGACTTATCGTTTTGAACCAGGCCACCCCCTGGATGGCGTCACCCTCACCTTGCCGCTGCATCTGCTCAACCGGGTGAACGAGGCGCGCTGTAGCTGGCTGGTGCCGGGCATGGTGCGCGATAAAATAACGGCCTTGTTAAAAGGCCTGCCGAAAGGCATACGCAATCGGACGGTGCCGGTGCAGGAATTTGTGACGGGGTTTTTGAGTAGCGCCCCAGATCGCTCCCTCCCCTTCAAGGGGAGGGCTGGGGTCGGGATTGTGCCCGCAGATAGCAACCCCATCCCCCACCTCACCTCCCCTTTGAAGGGGGAGGAATTATCAATTAATGCCGCACTCGCCGCTTTCATCCGCCGCAAACTCAACGAAACCGTTGCGCCCGAGCTGTGGGAAAAAATCGAACTGCCCGCGCATCTCTACATGAATTACCGCGTGGTCGATGACGCCGGGCAAGAATTAGCCCAAGGCCGCGCGCTCGCCGAGCTCAAACAAAAACTCGGCCAAGCGGCGCAAATGACGTTTGCCCAAGGCACGGCCACGCCGCATGAACGCGAAGGCATCACGCAATGGGATTTTGGCGACCTGCCGGAAAAAGTCAGCTTCAATCGCGGCAGCCAAACGCTCACCGGCTACCCGGCGCTAGTGGACGATACGGACAGCGTGTCGATCCGCTTATTCGACACCGCTCAGGCCGCTCAAGAATCCATGCGCGGCGGCGTACGGCGCTTGCTCATGTTGGCGCTGAAAGAACAGCTCAAGCAATTGGAAAAAAACATTCCCAATTTTAATCAACTCGCCTTGCAAGCGCGCAACATCATGGCGCCGGATGTTTTAAAAACTGATCTACTGATCGCCATCGCTGATCGTGCTTTTATCGGTGAAGACACGTTGCCGCGCGATGAAAAAGCCTTCATCAAGCAGCGCGACCGCGCCCGCGCCAGGCTACCTGCGGTAGCACAAGCCGCAAGCAAAATCGCGGCGGATATTTTTACTGACTACTGCACGCTGCAAGGTCCGCTCGCGCAGAAAATGTCCTACCCGCTACAAACCGATCTCAACACCCAGCTCGCACACCTCGTCTATCCGCACTTCTTGAGCCAAACGCCCTGGCCACATTTGCAACATGTGCCGCGCTATTTAAAAGCGATTCAGCGCCGTTTGGAAAAACGTCAAAGCAACGCCGAGCGCGATGGCAAGCACATGGCGAGTGTGCGTGAGTTATGGCAGCAATACGAAGCACGTGTGGAAAAAAATCGCAAAGCAGGCGTCCAAGATGACACGCTAGCCGCGTTTCGCTGGATGCTGGAAGAGCTGCGCGTCTCGCTCTTCGCACAAGAATTAAAAACGCCCTATCCGGTTTCATATAAGCGCCTGCAAAAGGCTTGGGACGACACAGCGAAATGATAATATTCGCCCCCATGCCGCATTCTTTTTTGATTCGTATCACATGGGCTTTGCAGGTTTTGGCCGGCCTTAGCATTTCGCTGCCTGCCTATTGCGCGGCGGACTATGGCTTAGCGCCAAAACCCGCATGGGTTGTCCCCGCCCCCTTCCTCGACAAGCGCCGCAGACAAGCGATAGATGGCGAGTTCGCGCGTTTTTTTATGTCAGACACGCAAGTCAATCTTGCGCCACAAGTGCAACGCTACTTTCACTACGCTGCGCGCGCATTGAACGCAGAAGGCATTCAACAACTCAGCAAGCTGACGCTGAGCTTTGATCCACGCACCGAGCAGCTAGATGTGCATGATCTTTCTCTGCTGCGCGAGGGTAAGCGTATTCCGCTATTACGCAACGCACGTGTATCCGTTTCGACCACGGACAATGCAACACGGCAAGTCACTTTTTGGCTGGACAATGTAAAACGTGATGATGTATTGGATTATCAATACACCCTCACCGCGCTCAATAAATCGACCGCGCAATATGCAGCTATTTTTAACCTGCGCTGGCCGGTTCCGGTAGATCGCGCCCAGGTGCGCATCCTCTTTCCCTCTACGCGCAAACTGGAATATCGCGTTTTCAATCTCAAGCAAGCACCGCAACGCAACCGTCGCGGCGCAAGCAACGAAATCGTCTTGCTGCTAGATAACGTGCCGCCGCGCCAGGATGAATCAAACACGCCCACGGCGCTGGTCAACGATGTGCAGTTGCAAATCAGCGAATACACTTCATGGGACGAGGTTCAAGCGCGCCTGAACGCGCAGTACCCGCGCAACGAGCCGCTGCCGCCCGCATTGGAAGCGCTCGCCACGCAATGGGCAGCGAAGCCCCTACCGCAAGAGGCCGCGCTGGCTGCGCTAGACTATGTTCAGCGCGAGATTGAAACGCGGCCCGGTGATATCGCGCAGCCCCCTAGCGCGCTGACACAAATTCTCGCGCAACGCTCAGGTAATGCCCGCGACAAAGCCCATCTATTGCTTTCCGTACTGGGACGCATGCAGATCGAAGCCTATCCCGCTCTGGTTTCTGCAAGCCGCCATCAGGGCGTTAATGCTTTTCTACCTGCCCCCGATTTATTCGATCATCTTGTGGTACTCACGTATCTCGATGGTGAACCCTATTGGCTCGATCCGACGCGCCGTTACCAGGCAGGCGATCTAGCTGCGCGCAGCGCAGCGCAATACCGTAACGCATTGGTGTTAGACGACAACACCGGCGGCATGACCGACATGGTGTATCCAACGGATTTTGCGCAACGCATTACCGTACGCCAACAGTTTCGCGTGACCGACTACCGCGCGCCCGTCGAATTCGATATTCAAACGGAGTACCAGGGTGCCTATGCGGAGAAAGCCCGCGCGCTGCTTGCAGGGCAAAGCCCAAAGTTGCTAAGCCAAGCCCGCGCGCAACAAATGACCCGCTTTTACCCCAAACTCCAAGTCGTCGAGCCAGGGCTTTGGCAAGACGATCAAGCGCGCAACATCGTGCTGGTGACGGAGCGTTATGTGATCCCGGATTTTTTTGACTATGCCGACGGCTATTTTGTCAGCCGCTATTTTGTATCCCAGGAGGCCTTGCCTTTATTGAGGGCCACCGATCAACCATCGCGCGCGACTGCTTTTGCACTGGCGTATCCCTTCGCGTTTTTACAAACCACCGAAGTAAAGCTTCCCGCGCCCATTTCGGAGAAGCCGATTGAGCGGCGCGAGATTAACAACCCGCACCTGAATTTTTCGGCTACGCGCTTGCAACAGTCGAATCTGGCTAAATTTGATTACCAGCTACAGGGGCGCAGGGAATGGGTCCTCCCCGAATCCCTCGCCCAATATCAGACAGCTATTCAAAATATTCGGGAAAATCTCTCGCAAACTTTAGAACTCACCACGGCGACACCGAGTGAGATACAACGTATCTATGCGTCCTACCCGGCCGTAAATGCTGGTTCGCTTGACGTAAAAGACGTGGCTTTATATCAGGAAGCGGCGCGTATTCAAGCGGCCATCGAATCGGGTTTGCTCACAGAATTGCAGCGCCCGCGCGCGCTGCGGCAGTTCAATGCGCTGCAAATCCAATTGAATCTGCCCCCGCGCACGACGGAAGCAGTGCCTCAATAAACGCAGCGCATTGCTACCGATATTACTTATCCTTCTTGAGGAAGGTCACCACATTCGAGCCCGGCGCATTGCGCGATCCGCAGCCCCCGCCATCTTCAGCGACTTCAATATTTGATTCTGCTTCATGCAGCATGTTGATGACTTCGATGTAGTCTTTTTCTTTGACCATCATCAGCGCAGTGCGCCCGCCTTCGTTGCGCGCCTTCGGGTCAGCCCCCGCTTTTAACAGCGTATATACCACGCCCGCCTCGCCGCTACCTGCGGCCAGCATGAGTGGGCGCACGCCGTAAAAAATACTTGCTTCAACGTCCGCCCCCGCCTGTATCAGCGCAGCGGCGACTTCAGGAAAGCCACGATCCAGATCGGCGTTATACGTCGCATAGAACAACGCTGTGTAATCGCGCTCGTCGGTCGCTTTCACGTCGGCCCCGGCCTTGAGCAAGGCGCGCACCATTTCCAGTTCGCCCAAGCTGGCGGCCAGCATGAGCGGGGTCATATTCATTTCGCCGCGCGCATCTACCGCAGCGCTTTGTTGCAGCGCGGCATTCACTTGGGCCATATCGCCAGACTTCACGGCTTCGAAAATTGGATCAGACATTTGCTACCCTCCTACACGAATTCCATTGAAGAAATAGGGGTATTTCCCCTGAATTTTCAGTATTTTAGCAAATGTTAATAGAGTGTGCTCGTTATCTCGCAGCGTAATGAGGACTCAAGCCCAGCCTTGTTAATCAAAGCGAATAGTGCTTTACTGGGGACATGAAATTCGCGCGCAGCATCGCTGTCCTTCTGATTTTTCTCATGATTGCCCCGGCGGCTTGGGCGGCGGCTTGCGCCTCGTCTTGCGCGATGAGCGCTCAGCAAATGAGCCAAATGCAGGCAGCGGATGGCATGAACTGTTATCACAACGATACGGCCCCAAATCAAGCATCGGATAATCCGAATGACTGTGCCATGGCGGCGGCTTGCCACTTCGCCGCCTGCGCGGCACTGGCGCCCGCTAGCCACGTTTCATTCTCAAAAATCGACGTGCCTTTCGCTTTGTCGATTGCTTCTGCTCCGCTTTCTGCGGATACACCCCCTCCCTATAAACCGCCCGTCTGACCCGCGATTGATCTTGGGCTAATGCCCGCATCGCGGTCGGTGCGCGTGTACTTTGTACAGCGCCCGATCCTTTCTTATCCGAACACGATTTGAGAGGCGTTCAATCATGTTACTCAAACGCTACACGCTGTTGTGCGCGCTGCTCTTGCTACCGGCTGCTGTGCAAGCGGGCACACCGCTCTCGCTTGATCGGGCCATGCGCCTCGCCATCGAGCAGCAACCCCAATTGCGCTCATTCGACCATGCCGCCAATGCGGCACGCGAAGCTGCCGTTGCCGAAGGCCAACTACCCGATCCACGCTTGCGCCTTGGCTTTTTAAATTTACCGGTCACCGGCCCCGACACATTACGTTTCAACCGCGACGATCAAACCATGGCCACCGTAGGCGTCATGCAAGAGGTGGTGCGCGCAGAAAAACGCGAAGCGGCCGCGCGGCGCATGCTGGCCGAGGCCGATCAGATCGACGCTGAACAAATGGCCAGCGCACGCTCTATCCAGCGCGATGCCGCACTCGCCTGGCTGGATGTTTTTGAAGCACAGCGCAAAGCTACCGTGTATCGGCGCATGGCAAGCGAGATGCAGGCTGAGCGACAAATCGCGCTGTCCCGACTCGCATCGAGCGGCGCATCGAGTGAGACATTCCAACTCGATACGCAGCTGGCCATGACCCATGATAAGCGGCTCATCGCAGAGCGCGATGAACGCCGCGCACGCGCCATGCTAGCGCGCTGGATCGGCGAGGCCGCCAGTGCGCCCCTAGACGATCTGCCTGACGCCGCGCCGCCCACTGACCGCAACTCGACGCAAGTCGAGCAACATCCTGTTTTGGAAACCGCACGCCGCACAGAGGGCGTGGCGCTGGCCGAGATCGAACGCGCGCGCGCCGAGCGTCTGCAAAATTGGAGTTGGGAAATGATGTACGGCAAGCGTCAAGGTGATCGCTCCGACATGCTGACCTTCCAGGTATCGCTTGATCTGCCCTGGGATCGCGCGAATCGCCAAGACCGGCGCACGGCGCAAAAACTCGCGCTGGCCGAACGCGCACGCGCGCTGACCGAAGACCGCCGCCGGGAATTGAACGCAGAACTCGTCAGCGCGTGGGCCGATTGGGACGCGATCCAGGAACGCTTGCAACAACATGAGCAAACCCTTTTCCCCGCCGCGCGCGCACAGCTCGCTACGCGCAAATCCGCTTACGCCGTCGGCGGCGCAGCGCTTGCAACAGTATGGGAGGCGCGCCGCAATTTACTGGAAATAGAACTCGAACATAACGTCATGCAAATCGAACGCCAGCGCGCGGCCATCCGCCTTGGCTATTTGACCAGGCCCCAGGAGCAAAAACAATGAAACGCCGCAGCCTAATTATCACCCTCATCCTCACCGTGCTGATCGTATCCGGCGCGGGTTTTTGGTACGCCACGCGACCCAACAGCAATGCCGACGCTATGAACCAGGAACAAACAGCGCGCAGCGTAATTTATTGGTACGACCCGATGATGCCGCAACAAAAATTCGACAAGCCTGGCAAATCGCCTTTCATGGATATGCAACTCGTGCCGAAGTACGCGGAAGAAATGGCGGGTGACGGCGTGAAAATCCAAGCGCAAGTCGCGCAAAATTTAGGCATCCGCTTAGCACCCGCGACCGCTGCCTCATTCGGCGATGCACTCACGGCAGTCGGGCGCATCGAGGCCGACGAGCATCGGCTGTACGCGGTGCAGACGCGCCTGCCTGGTTTTGTCGAACGCTTGTACGTGCGCGCGGTGGGCGATGCGGTGGGGCAAGGTCAAAAGCTCGCCGATATTTATGCGCCAGAATTACTCGCCGCGCAGCAGGAATATCTCACTCTGCTCCAGATCGAGATCAGAGATGCCGAAACCCTGCGCGATGCAGCACGCAACCGGCTCAAATTATTGGGCATGGCGGAGCGCGAGATCGCCGCTATCGCGCGCAGCGGTCAGGCCAACCCGCGCGTCGGCGTGTATGCGCCCGCTTCCGGCTTCGTCACCGAGCTTGGCGTACGCCAGGGTGGACAGATCATGCCCGGCACGAGCTTGCTGCAGCTCGCTGATCTATCTACGGTGTGGCTGATCGCAGAAGTGCCGGAGCGCGACGCTGGCCGCGTCAAGCCGGGCGATACCGTGGCAGCACGTCTGGAAAGTCTGCCGGGGGTAACCCTTACCGGACGCATTAGCCACCTCTACCCGACGCTCGATGCGGCCACGCGCAGCGTGCGTGTGCGCATCGACTTAAACAATCGCCAAGGCAAATTACGGCCCGGCATGTTTGCCAGCGTGACACTGGCAGGCCAAATACGTGAAGCGCTCGCAGTGCCCAGCGAGGCCGTGATCGCCACCGGCACACGCCGCGTGGTCATCATCAAGGACGGCGACACATTCCGCCCAAGCGCAGTCGAAACCGGCCTGGAACGCGATGGGAAAACAGAAATTATCACGGGCTTAAGCGCGGGTGAAAACGTCGTGGTGTCCGGGCAATTTCTCATTGATTCGGAAGCCTCACTGGCGGGCGTGTTGGCGCGCTTGTCACCCCAGGCAGCCGCACCGCAAGGAGCCGCGCAATGATCGCGAATCTCATCCGCTGGTCCGCGCATAACCGGCTGCTGGTGCTGTTGGTGACCTTGCTCGTCGCCGCCTGGGGCGTGTATGCGATGCTAAAAACGCCGCTCGATGCGATTCCTGATTTGTCCGACACGCAGGTCATCATTCGCACCAACTGGCCGGGCCAAGCGCCGCAAATCGTCGAAAACCAGGTGACCTATCCGCTCACCACCACCATGCTCTCGGTGCCCGGCGTGAAAGCGGTGCGCGGCTATTCTTTTTTTGGTGATTCATTTGTGTACGTGTTGTTTAACGATGACGTCGATCTGTATTGGGCGCGTTCGCGCGTACTGGAATATCTAAGCCAAGTCAGTGGGCGCTTGCCGAAAGGGGCAACGCCCAGCCTCGGGCCGGATGCGACCGGGGTGGGCTGGGTGTACGAATATGCGCTAGTGGATCGCAGCGGCAAAAACGACATCAGTGAGCTGCGCGCGCTACAAGATTGGTTTCTAAAATTCGAGCTGAAGACGATACCGAACGTATCTGAAGTCGCCACGCTCGGCGGCATGGTGCGCCAATTTCAAATACAAGTGGACCCGGAAAAATTGCGCGCTTACCGTCTGCCGCTCGCCACCGTGACGACGGCGATTCAAGCGGCGAACC
>JAYVBU010000309.1:0-2330 GCA_043750335.1 Betaproteobacteria bacterium
CGGCAAAGGGGCGGGCAAGGTCAAACTCCACACGTGTTCGGTATTGTGCTCGACGCCTGGCGCGTAACGATGCCGCCATTCTGGGTAAATCTCGTACACGTTTTGCTGTTGGCGATCTGTCAGCGTAAATTGGCTGGCGTCGAGCCCGGTTTCTTCGGCGACTTCGCGCAGGGCGGTTTCAAATAAGCGCTCGCCCGGCTCTTGGCTACCGGTGACCGATTGCCAATAGCCGGGATGGTCGGCGCGCTCCATGAGCAGTACTTGCAGGTCGGGGGTGTGGATCACGACCAAGACGGAGATAGGGATTTTGTAGTGAGCGGAAATCATTTCGGAAAAAAGCAATGGACAGGATTAACAGGATTTTTCAGGATTAACATGATTCAGACCAAGATCGAGCATCAGGCGTATGGTCAATTGGCAAAATAAATCCTTTTTGTTTTTAATCCTAAAAATCCTGTTAATCCTGTCCATTAGCACTAGAAAAAAACCTACCCTGCGGTTTTTACTTCAATCTGCCGCAAGCGAATATGTAGCTCTTTCAACTGCGCTTCGGATACGGTATTCGGCGCTTGGGTCATCAGATCATTGGCGCGCTGCGTTTTGGGGAAAGCGATTACGTCGCGGATCGACTCTGCACCCGCCATCAGCGCGACTAAGCGATCCAGGCCAAAAGCCAAGCCACCGTGCGGCGGTGCGCCGTATTGCAAAGCGTCGAGCAGGAAGCCGAATTTTTCTTGCGCTTCCTCAGGGCTGATATTGAGCGCGCGGAATACTTTCGATTGCACGGCCTCTTGATGGATACGCACCGAGCCGCCGCCCACTTCCCAACCATTCAGCACGAGGTCGTAGGCGCGCGATAAAGCGCGGCCTGGATCGGATTCGAGCAGGTCTTCGTGGCCGAGCATGGGCGCGGTGAAGGGGTGATGCAGCGCAACCCAGCGATCAGCTTGGTCGTCGTATTCAAACATGGGAAAATCTACCACCCAAAGCGGCTTCCATTCATTCACCGCGTGGCCGCGCTCGTGGCCGATTTTGACGCGCAATGCGCCGAGCGTGTCGTTCACAATTTTGGCGCGGTCGGCACCGAAGAAAACGATATCGCCGTCTTGGCAGCCAGCACGGGTGAGCGCGGTCATGATCGCGTCTTCCGGCAAGAATTTCACGATGGGTGACTGCAAGCCTTCGATACCTTTCGCCAGCTCGTTCACCTTGATATAGGCCAAGCCCTTTGCACCGTAGATTTTGGCGAATTCGGTTAGATCGTCGATATCTTTGCGCGACAGCGCGCCGCCACGAGGCACACGCAGACAGGCGATGCGGCCATCTTTCAGATTGGCCGCATCGCGGAATACTTTGAATTCTACTTCGCGCATCACATCGGTAAGCTCAGTCAATTCGAGATTCACGCGCATATCTGGCTTATCGGAACCGAAGCGCGCCATGGCTTCGGCATACGTCATGCGCGGGAAGGGATCAGGCAAGCGAATGCCCTGCACACGTTTGAACATATCGCGGATCATGGCTTCGACCATGCTGGTGATTTCTACCTCGCTCATGAACGAGGTCTCGATATCCACTTGAGTGAACTCAGGCTGGCGGTCAGCGCGCAAATCTTCGTCGCGGAAGCACTTTGTAATCTGGAAATAGCGGTCGAAACCCGCCACCATCAATAACTGTTTAAACAATTGCGGCGACTGCGGCAACGCAAAAAACATCCCGGCATGAACGCGGCTCGGCACGAGATAATCGCGCGCGCCTTCTGGTGTGGAGCGGGTGAGCATCGGCGTTTCGAGTTCCATGAAACCATTCGTGTCGAGAAAATCGCGCATCGTTTTCGCCACTTTGTAACGCAAGCGCATGTTGGCTTGCATCGGTGGGCGGCGCAGATCGAGATAGCGATAGGTGAGGCGAATATTCTCGGATAGATTTTCGTCATCGAGTTGGAACGGCGGCGTGAGCGAAGGATTGAGGATTTCGATTTGCTCCGCGATGACTTCGACTTGACCGCTGGGCAGATTGGCATTCTCGGTGCCTTCGGGGCGGGCGCGTACGCGGCCAACGACTTTCAACACGAATTCGCTACGGATAGTTTCGGCGCGGGCAAAGGTTTCTGCCTGTGAGGGATTGCACACGACTTGCACCAAACCTTCGCGGTCGCGCAGGTCGATGAAAATTACCCCGCCATGATCGCGGCGGCGATGCGCCCAGCCGCAGAGCGTGATGGTTTGTGCAAGATTGTCGCGGTTGACCTGCCCGCAGTAGTGGCTACGCATTGCTGGAATCCTTAAAGAGCGCGCCCGAACGGGCAGCGGAAAAACGTGAATTATACC
>JAYVBU010000310.1:0-2320 GCA_043750335.1 Betaproteobacteria bacterium
GCGCGGCGTATAAGCATGAGGGCGCTTTTCGCCAGGAAGTGTGGCTAGCGCTGATTTTGATTCCACTGGCGCTGTTTTTGCCAGCTAGTGCGGTGGGAAAAGCGCTGTTGATCGGCGCGGTATTGCTGGTGCTGATGGTTGAGTTGCTCAACTCGGCAATTGAAGCCACGGTGGACCGGGTGTCCATTGAGCTTCATCCCTTGGCCAAACGCGCCAAGGACATCGGCAGCGCGGCGGTATTCGTCGCGCTCGCCAATGTCCTGATCGTGTGGGCGCTGGTGCTACTGGCTTAAGCGGCTTCTGCTTCTTGCAGCATTTTTTGCAATTCCCCTTTTTGATACATCTCGGTCATGATGTCCGAGCCGCCGACTAATTCGCCTTTGACGTACAACTGGGGAAAGGTTGGCCAGTTGGCGTAAGCGGGCAGGTTCTGGAAGATTTCCATATCGGCCAATACATTCACCGCCAGAAAATTTTGCAGGCCACATGCGCGCAGAATTTGCGATGCATTGCTGGAAAAGCCGCATTGCGGAAACTGTGGGGTGCCTTTCATATACAGCACGACGGTATTGTTTGTGACTTGTTCGCGGATGGTATCGAGTGCGCTCATTTTTTATCTCAATCAAAGGGTTAGGTTTAAGGATAATACCTGATTAAATCAATCGGGAATTATAGGGCGCTGGCCGTTTCTCGTCAATATCCCCGTCGGCTTAGGCCGCAGTGTCTTTTGGCGAAATAAACGCCTTGTGAAACAGGTGGCGCAGTAAAAGCCAAGGCGGCATTCTGAGCCAATGTGCGCGTATGAAAAGCATCCATAGTGCCGGTCTAGTCAGCCAGTCTGCGCAACTCGGGTGTGGCGGCTGGAAGGCGCGTTTGAATAGTGTATCCATCACCTTGCGCGCAAACCAAGCTGGCGCACCTGGCCGCGCCGCGCGCAAGGTCTCGGGCGGCACGGGTGCATCGAGCATCAAACGGGTATAGCGTAAGGCGTAGTAGAGGGGGCGCGTCAGATCGAGTTGGTGGGCGCGTGCGACCAGTTTCTCCCAGAAGACGGCATCCTGCGAAGAAAAATGCCGCAGTAAACTATCCAGGTCGGTGAGATCGCGCAGCCCATGATCCCACTCGCCTTCGTGGAATAAATGCGTCGCGCTATGTAAAAACATATCGACGGGCGCTAACACCTTAACGCGCGCAGCAAAATCGGCCAGCGGGATGGCTGCTTCCAATAATAATGTTGGGTCGGGATGATAGCGCGCCGTTTGCGGCAAAATGGTGTGATGCACATCGAGTAGGGTTTGTCGTGTGAGATGCTGCATCGGCGGTAACTCGTGCATCCACTGCCGATAGTAGCGCTGGTCATAGGCATCATGGTGCGTAGTGATCCAGCCATGAATCTTCAAAGCCAGCTCGACCGACTCCAACTGCGCCTTGGGCACGAGTATGTCCACATCCGAAAACAGACGGCCTTGCGCGGTGGGGAGTTGCAGCATGATGTAGGCTGCACCCTTCAATAAGATGAGCGGTGTAGCGCATTGATTCAGCGCTAGCGCGATACGGTTTATCTCCCATTGCACCGCCAATGTCTGGCGCTGAGCAACACCTAAAGCAGCGTCGAGATGCGCGCGCGGCTGCGGAGGAATGTGTGAGAACAGATCATTCGCTTGCAGACGATACGCCAAGCGGCCTAAGAGATTGGCGTGCCGCGCCTGACGGATCAGTAAATCCCAATCACGCATCGAGAGCGGCGCGATGGCGGCGGGGTTAATCAACACCTGGATCAGGAGCGCGCGCGGTTTCATGTCTCGCTCAAGGCGCTGAAAACATCAATGGCTTCTTGCAATTGACTGTATTTGAATTCGTAACAATCGCAACGCTCAACCAAGCGCGAAATGGTTTCAAATCCGCGTACGCCGAGCATGCTGTAATTGAAAGTATTGTCGGCGATTTTCATGAAAGCACTCGCCTTGGGGTGCGGGGTGAAATGCGTTGCGGCATCAACTGCGTATTGTGGAAACACGATCCAGGTAGCGTGGGCGTGTTCTTGACCACGCAACACGCTCGTGGTCGGAGCACGCAGGTGACCGACCGTTCCCTTGCTGGTGTCGAACACGGGCGCACCGAACGTGGCCGTGGGTTCGAAGCCCTGGATGAGCGGCAGCGATTCGTTTTTAAGGCTGAGCGGGCGGCACATCGGCACGATGGATAAATCGTCTAGTGCGACCAAGGCTAATTCATCGGACAACAAGCGCCAACCGCGCAAGACAAGTGCTGCACACAGTGTACTTTTGCCGGACCCTGGGGGGGCGGGCAAGATTAGCGC
>JAYVBU010000311.1:0-2311 GCA_043750335.1 Betaproteobacteria bacterium
GGTGGATTTACCCGAACCGGTCGGGCCGGTCACCAGCACGATGCCATTCGGTTGCTGGCAAAGATCTTTGAAAATAGGTGGGCAATTTAATTGCTCCAAGGTCAGCACTTTAGACGGAATGGTTCGAAACGCGGCCGCCGCTCCGCGATTTTGGTTGAAGGCATTAACGCGAAAACGCGCGAGGTTAGGTATTTCGAATGAGAAATCGACTTCCAGATTTTCTTCGTAAGCTTTACGCTGGCCGTCATTCATGATGTCGTACACCATGCCGTGAACGTTCTTATGCTCAAGCGGTTCGACATTGATGCGGCGGATATCGCCGTTCACGCGGATCAATGGCGGTAAGCCCGCGGAGAGATGCAAGTCGGAAGCTTTGTTCTTGACCGAGAAGGCCAGCAGGTCGGCGATTTCCATTTATAATTCCCTTTTTGAGCGACATGGGCGTCGAAGGTAAATTTTCGGCAATGAAAATCCCTTCTTTATGCCGCTGCCAACCCATTATGACAACAATCTTAAACGCATTGCAAGCCGTGCGCGAGCGTATAGCGCGCGCTGCGGCGCAGTGCGGCAGAGCGCCTTCGTCGATTCGTCTGCTGGCGGTGTCCAAGGCTGTCGGGCCGACGCTCGTCCGCGCGGCATTCGAGTCGGGCCAGCATGCTTTCGGCGAAAGTTACACGCAGGAAGCACTGCATAAAATAGCAGCCTTGGCTGACATGGATGTGGAGTGGCATTTTATTGGGCCTTTGCAGAGCAATAAGACCAAACTGATCGCGCAACATTTTGCCTGGGTGCATGGCGTAGATCGCGCCAAAATTGCACAGCGCTTATCCGAGCAGCGTTCTGCCGATCTACCGCCGCTAAACATTTGCCTGCAAGTGAATGTGAGTGGTGAAGCGAGTAAGAGTGGGGTCGCGCTGACAGAAATCGCCGCGCTGGCGCGTTTCGTCACCGAATTACCGCGCATCAAATTGCGCGGTTTAATGGCGATTCCCGCGCCGACGGAGGAGGCCACTCAACAGCGCGTCGCGTTTCACGCTGTGCGCGACCTGTTTGAGCAATTGAATGCACAGGGCTTCGCGCTGGATACGCTGTCGATGGGCATGTCGGATGATCTGGAGGCAGCGATTCAAGAGGGCGCGACCATCGTGCGCGTGGGGTCGGCGATTTTTGGCGAAAGAGAGAAAACAGTATGAAAATTACCTTTATCGGCGGCGGCAATATGGCAGGCGCTTTGATCGGCGGCCTGATTCAGCGCGGGTTCAATCCGGGCGACATCCATGTGGTGGAACTCAATGACGATGCGCGCGCCACGCTGACGCGCACGTACACGCTGCATGCGTATCCGGGCATCTGCGCCGCAGCGGTGGAGACTGATCTCATTTTGCTGGCGGTGAAGCCGCAGCAGTTATCCAACGTGGCGGGCGAATTAAAACCGCTTCTACAAAAACAGGTAGTGGTTTCGATTGCCGCCGGGGTGCGCGCGCAAGATTTGGCGCGCTGGCTTGGCGATTACCCGCGTCTGGTGCGCGCGATGCCCAATACACCGGCCATGGTGCGCGCAGGGGTGACTGGCTTGTACGCCATGCCAGGCGTGAGCGCAGCGGAACGTGCGCAAGCTCAGCAAGTGCTGGAGGCTGTCGGTACGTGTATATGGCTGGATCAAGAAACGCAGATGGATGCCGTGACGGCGGTCTCCGGCAGCGGTCCGGCCTATGTGTTTTATTTTATCGAAGCGCTGGAAGCAGCGGCGCTGGAGCTGGGCTTAAGCCCGGTTGCAGCTCGCGAGTTAGCACTCGCCACCTTCCTGGGGGCCGCACAATTGGCGCGCCAGAGTCCGGATGACCCCGCGACCTTGCGCGCGAAAGTGACTTCAAAAGGCGGGACGACAGAACGGGCGATTTTGTCGATGCAGGAGGCAGACGTAAAAAATCTGATTCAGCGCGCAGTGCACGCTGCGGCAGAGCGCTCGCGCGAGCTGGGTGAGGAGCTGGGAAAACAAGGCTAATTCATCGAGTTATCCTTGAGTTATATTGGGTTACCTGCAAAAATGCGGGCTCAATGTTAATCAACGCGCTTATCTTTTTACTCGACAGTGTGGCCACTGCTTTCGTCGCGGTGCTGTTGCTGCGCTTTCATTTGCAGGCCACACGCGCCTCATACAACAACCCCCTGTCGCAATTCGCTATTACGCTAAGCGACTTCGCCGTAAAGCCGATGCGGCGCATTATTCCCGGCCTATGGGGCTTGGACCTCGCAACTTTGATGGTTGCTTGGCTGGTGGAGTTTTCCTTGATTGCTTTCGTGGAATTAT
>JAYVBU010000312.1:0-5179 GCA_043750335.1 Betaproteobacteria bacterium
AACGGGTCATAAGCGCGTTGCGAAATCATCGCCCCCGCCTTCACAACCAGCGTCCCGCGCGCGCTAAAAAAATCACAGGGTGCTGCATGTCCAATCAAATCCGGCGGCAAAATAACCGGCCTGAAAAAAGTGTGCAGTAGCGCCGTGTTTTCACTGAAGACAGATTGCGTTGAACGTTGCGTATGCATGATGGGCTCTCGTCTTTTATCGGGTATAAGCGATATACAGCAAGGCGCATGCCATTGTTCTCGGGATGAGACGATTGCAAAATTACGCCTGTAAAGACAAGCGTTTAAACGCGTGAAAAAACCAGCGTGGCGCAAATGTCGAGGCGGTTGCCGGTTGAGACCGGCAAAATTTACCGGGTGCGGCAAAGAGTGGTGGTGGGCGGTCGGGGAAAGCGGATCGAGCGCGCTCTTCAACGCAAAGAAGCACGCGCTAGCGAGGCCGCCCCACACTAATCACCAACACGCCCGCCAGCACCAAAGTCGAACCGACCAATTGCACCCAGCCGAGCGTCTCGCCGAGTATCCAATGCGCTAGAAAAATCGTCGATACCGGCCCCAGTGCGCCGATCATCGCGGTGCGGCTTGACCCGATCAGGCGCATCCCGGCCGAGAGCATGAACACCGGCAACACCGTAGAGAAAATTGCCATCACCAAGCTCAAGCCATAAATGCGCGATGACAAATTTAGCGCCGCCAGCGGATGAGTAAGCGCGAATTGCAGCAACGTGGCGCTACAAGCCACAGTCATGGCATAGGCCGTGAAGCGCACCGCGCCGATACGCGCGATAAAATGCCCCGCCCCGACCAGATACAGCGAATAAGTGAGCGTACTCACAAATATCAAGCTCGCCCCCAGCGCGACTTGCGCGCCCCCCACATGAGCATCATGCGAATACACCAAGGCGATGCCCGCATAGCTTGCCCCCAAGGCGACGACCTCGCGCCGACCTATGCGCTGCTTAAAAATCGCCGCCGTCAGCAGCACCACCATCGTTGGGTACAAAAACAGAATCAGCCGCTCCAAGCCCGCGCCCACATATTGCAAACCAGAAAAATCCAACAAGCTGGAGAGGTAATAGCCGATTAAACCCAGCACGAGCACGGCAAGCCAATCTTTTTGCGCCAGCGCAGCATGATGATTTTGCCGCCCGCTCCATAACGCAATCGCTAAAAAAACGGGCGCAGCAAAAGCCATACGCAAAGCCAGCAGCGTGACCGCGTCCACCGGCTCAACATACGCCAGCTTGACTAAAATCGCCTTGCCCGAAAAGCCTATCGCCGCCAGTACGGCAAAAGCCATGCCCAGAAAAGCTTGCTGATTGATCGAAAGATTTTGAATTGTTTTTGCCATAAGAACCCTAAAAAATTGGGCGGGCCCTACGGCGAGGAATAAAAAATCGCGGTTAGACCCGCGATGACTTCATTAAATGGTTAGTTTTAAAACGAAGCGGCGCGGCAAGGGATTCGCATCCATAGCCACAGTCGTTTGCAATCGGTGAGAGGGGAGAGGGGTTGGTACATGCGTCCACTATAAGCGGGTGCATCGGGATGTGTCAAAGCGCGAACGAATTTTGCCGCTTAAGAAGCGGCAGGTTTGGTTTTACTGGGTTGCATCTTCGTCCGATGCTATGTGGGCTCATAAGGTATTGATTTACAATGAACCATATACAGCAGTCCTACCTATTTAGGTAGTTGCGCTGCCGTCCCCCAGCCAGTAGCCTGTTGCCCTTCTTTTAGGAGTTGCCATGTCCGATCTTTCTCTCGCTAGCCAAGACCCCAAACGCATCATGCATTCGATCATCCAGCGCATCGCCACGGGGCCGGAACTCTCGAAAAACATCTCGCGCGAAGAAGCCTATCTCGGCATGAAAGCGATCTTGGCGGGCCACATCGACCCGATACAGATCGGCATCTTTTTCATCGCACTACGCATGAAACGCGAAACCGCCGATGAAAACAACGGCGTGTTGGATGCCGTTTTAGAAGCCACGCTACGCGTGACGGCTGAGGTGGATGAGGTCGTTGACATCGCCGACCCCTACGACGGCTATAACCGCTGCCTGCCAGCCGCACCTTTTCTCGGCCCGCTCTTGGCCGAGCTGGGCGTACACGTCGTCGCCCACGCGCTAGAAGCAGTCGGCCCGAAGTACGGCGTGACCGCCCGTCACGTACTGCGCGCCGCTGGCGTAAATGTCGATCTCGACCCCGCTGCCGCTGCGCGGCGTTTAGCCGACCCGACGCTGGGCTGGACCTATATCGACCAAGCGCAGTTTTGCCCCACATTGCACGATCTGGTCGAGACGCGCGCGCGCATGATTAAGCGCCAAGTGCTCACCACCGTAGAGGTCTTGGCTAAGCCCATCGCTGGACGCCAGCGCACCCACTTTGTCACGGGTTACGTGCATAAGCCCTACCCACCCGTGTATGCCATGCTCGCGCGCGAAGCCGATTTTAATTCCGCGCTGTTGATACGCGGCGTAGAGGGCGGGGTCATTCCCTCGCTGCGCCAAGCGGGTAAAGCATTCGCCTATCACGATAAAGGCGCAGAGGCCGAGCGCGAAATCAATCCGGCAGAACTTGGCATTGAGCAAACAGTGCGCGCCGTACCCCTACCCGGCGGCCTGCCCACCAAAGGCACGGCAGATGAGATCGCCATGGCAGCCGATATACCCGCCACCGCTCAAGCCGCCGCCGACGCCGGCATGGCCGCACTGAGCGGTGAAAAAGGCGCTAGCTACGACTCACTTTTATTGGGCGCATCACTCATCCTGCACCATTTAGGCCGCGCAAAATCAATGGCCGAGGCGGGCGAACAAGTGCGCGCCGCGCTCGACGCCGGCCACGCCGCAGCACGGGTCAAATAATGCGTACCGCAGTTGCTACCGAGCACGAGCTCAAGCCCAATGAGATGAAACGCGTGAGCATCGACGGCAAACGCCTGCTGCTCGCCAACGCCGAAGGCCAATATTATTGCGTAGATGAAATGTGTACCCACGAAGACTACTCGCTCTACTTAGGCTGCATCCAAGGCAAGCGTATCAAATGCTCACTGCACGGCAGCTATTTTGATCTCGCAAGCGGCCAGCCGCTGAATGAACCGGCGGATTGCCCGTTGAGGACTTATCCGGTGAGTGTGGTTGATGGGCAGGTGTGGGTAGAAATTGCGGGCTAGCATGCATTCAAAGCGTATGCGTTGTATCTTCTTAAGCGCTTCAGCGCTGTGCTAGTTCAGCGCATCCGGTTTCGAGCTTTTTAAGTATCGCGGGTGAAATGTCTATTTCAAATGCCGCAGACTTGGTTTCGACTGCGACAGTCGCATGATCCGTTGACGTGAAGAGTTTCCAAGAGGGGATCGGTGCGCCTATGACGGCATCTTTGACGTCGATGAAGCCAAGTGTAATGGGATACTTCGCATCAATTTCTGTAGTGTTAATTTGTTTTATAACTTTACTAAGCGCAAATGACGACAGCAAGCCACCTAAATCAGGTGACGAAAGGCAGTGTTGCGGTGCGCGGTTATCGGCGAAAGTAATTTGAACGGCCAGTTGCCCACCGGCCTTGGAACGTTGCGCGGTGAGTGTCATGTTGGTGGTCGTGTAAGAAAAAGAACGCACCTCGTTGATGTCTGCTTCGAAGAGCTTCGCGCCCGGTTCCACCTTTATCGCAGCTTGCCACCAGCCGGTTTCATTCATTCCTGCTATCGTTAATGCAGTCCCGCTAACAAGACCAATCCCGACAAAAAGCACAGCCCGTCCAACGCTTTTAGCGTTCATAACACTTGAACCGTTGTGCCAACAGAGGCCCATTCGTAGATCGCTTTGCCGTCGGGGGTGAAAAACAATAGGTAATTCATTTGAACGTTGTACGCACCGCTTCGATATTGGAAATGCGGTTTTCTAATGACTTTAAAAAATCCGCGATCAGTTGGGTGGTCTCTGTCGCCAGTAACACAATCGAACTTGAATACCTTTGTTGAGTCTTCAAATTTGACGAGGCTACTCGCTCGTTTTCATTGACGCCATGCACGGCAAAAAAGTTCTTGGAGAGATCAATTCCAATCGTGATAATGGGCATGAATTTTCCTTTCGTGGTTTGGATGAAAATGACGCTTTCTATCTTGGCACTTTTGATACCGTTCTCGACACCTTCGCCGCAGCCTCGGGACGTGGAAGTCTCTTTCATTCGTTAGGCTGATATGCAAAATTTCTTTGTAAAGCTCGGGCCTGCGGCGACTGGAACCATGAATATCTATCAGTTCGTGATTACGTTGCAGCAGAACAAAAACGTCTCGGTGTTTAGTGAGTATCCGTCGTTCACCGAAGGCGAGTGTGTAAAAGTGTTTTTGTCAGAACGGGCTTCATATCCACGCATGGCTTATGGTGCAAGCTGTGAAGAATAGATGAGAAGGATGTTGGTATAAGACGTGTGGGCGAGCTTTTTTTCTCCCCTCTCACGCTTGCGGGAGAGGGTAAGCATGCTTGTTAGCCCAATAACAGGTGGCCAAGAATCACCTTCACGCCTGTGTTACGATTACCACCCTAAACAACGATAAATATAGGCTTAGGGATGGATAAGACCTTAGCGATAAACACCCTCGTGCTCGATGCCATGCACCTGGCCGAAGTTGGCTGGATGTTGCAAGTCGCCGGGCTAGATGCAGAAACCGTTGCAGCGGGATTTTGTCGCGCAGCACGAATTCAATAACATCTTTCCGTTGCTAGTCATGCCTAATTCAAAAGACACCTACAGTCGGCCCTCTGATACCCCGCATTTCGTCGTCCGGGAGGACACCATCGAATACGGCTTCATTGGCAAACTCCAAAGCCTCAAGTACGAATATCGCGAAGACATCCGCGACCGCGCCGCGTTAGAGAAAAACTTCCGCGAAAAATTCGAGGCCCTCAACCGCGTCCGGCTCACCGATGGCGAATTCCCGCGTCTGCTGGATGAAATCATCACCCCCGATGTCTTTACCGCCGCCCGCACCTTGCGTGAGCGCAACAGCTTCACCCGGGACGACGGCACGCCGCTGAACTACACCTTGGTCAACATCAAAGACTGGTGCAAAAACACGTTCGAGGTCGTCAACCAGCTCCGCATCAACACGGACAACAGCCACCACCGCTACGATGTGCTCCTGCTCATCAACGGTGTGCCCTGTGTGCAGATCG
>JAYVBU010000313.1:0-2300 GCA_043750335.1 Betaproteobacteria bacterium
TAAGTCTGTTGCATCGTCCAGCGTTGGCTTCGCAAGCAGTCGTTTCGGCAAATAAAGTATCGGCACAGGTCATGAAAACTGTAGGCTAGCGCACGTACATTTGGCGCGTAGTCCGGTACAGACTTCAGGTCGAATAATCGATAAGTCGATGCAGCCCTGGTCGTTAACTAGCCGTTTCCAATTTTGCGAATACGCATTTTCGGTTTGGCAAATCGCAGAGACGCCATACGCCTTAATGTCGCAATTTTTGCCACGGTACTTACACTTACCAAAATAGCGCCAAGTGATCTGGTGAATTGCGCCATTCCTTTTCACCGATGCCCTCCGTAAAATAGGGCACTGTCGGATACGCGGTATAACGTGGCCCGGCTTGCTATATTTTTCCAACCCTCACTAGTCGATATCAAGATTTTTTTGTCGGCTATATTCCCACCCACTCTAAGCGTCAGCCACCCAATGAAAATTTATGCCCCGCCTTTTACCAGCGCCGATGATGCCGAAATGGCTTTTTATCGCGCCTTTGAAGCCAACGATCTCTCCGCCATGATGGCCGTGTGGGACGACACGGACGATATTGTCTGCATTCATCCCATGGCCGCAGCACTGAATGGCCGCAGCGCAGTGATTGATAGTTGGCGCGAGATTTTGTCAGGCGGTGTCTCCATGCGTTTCTCGCTGGAGATGGTGCAGACTATCGCGACTGAAAATTTAACCATTCACCTGCTCAATGAGCACATTGGTGTTGCCAGTGGCAACCGGGTGGCCCCCATGGCGGCCACCAATATCTTCCGCCTGGGTACGCAGGGATGGCGTATGGTGTCGCACCACGCCTCGCCCAGCCCAGGCAACCCGTCCGGCAAAACCAACCCGCAGCTGCACTAAACGTAAGGCGCGGCGGCACGGTGGTTTAGTCACCCTAATACCGGCATAATCCTGGCATAAATTCACCAAGGACCTCGCACCATGACCTATCCCAAAGAAATCTTTAAAGCCTATGACATTCGCGGCATCGTCGGCAAAACGCTCACGCCGGAAATCACCGAGGCCATCGGCCACGCTATCGGCTCCGAGGCCGTAGCGCGCAAACAGCAAGCCATCGTGATCGGTCGTGATGGCCGCTTATCCGGCCCGGCGCTATCAGAAGCCCTGGCTCGCGGCATCCAGAAAGCGGGCATCAATGTAATCGACGTCGGCATGGTCGCCACGCCCATGACTTATTTTGCCGCGTATGAACTCAACACCAACTCGGCGGTGATGGTCACCGGTAGCCACAACCCGCCCGATTACAACGGCTTGAAAATGGTGTTAGGGGGCGAGACCTTGGCGGGTGAAACCATTCAAAAACTGCGCGAGCGCTTAGAGAACAACGATCTCACCCACGGCAGCGGCAGCTACCAAACACAAGACATCGCCCAGCAATATATTCAGCGCATCCTGTCCGACGTCAAACTCGCGCGCCCGATGAAAATTATCATCGACTGCGGCAACGGCGTACCCGGCGCTTACGCCCCCGCCCTATTTCGCGGGCTCGGCTGCGAAGTCATCGAACTATTCTGCGAAGTGGATGGCAATTTTCCCAACCATCACCCCGACCCCTCGCAACCCAAAAACCTACAAGACCTTATCAAGGCGCTCGCGGATTCCGATGCCGAAATTGGCCTCGCCTTTGACGGCGACGGCGACCGCCTCGGCATCGTCACCAAAGACGGCCAAATCATTTTTCCAGACCGGCAATTGATGTTGTTCGCCGCCGATGTGCTCTCGCGCAATCCGGGTGCTGAAATCATCTTCGACGTAAAATCCACGCGCAAACTATTTGGCTGGATCAAAGAGCGCGGTGGCAAGCCAACCTTATGGAAAACCGGCCACTCCTTCATCAAAGCCAAAATGAAAGAAACTGGTGCCCTGCTCGCGGGCGAGATGAGCGGCCACATGTTTTTCAAAGAACGCTGGTACGGCTTCGACGACGGCCTCTACGCGGGTTGCCGCATGCTCGAATATTTATCGAAGCAAGCCGATATCAACGCTACCCTGCACGGCCTGCCCAACACCGTCAACACGCCCGAACTCAACATCACCATGGCCGAAGGCGAGCACTACACGCTGATGAACAAGCTCCAACAAACCGCAACATTCACCGGTGCTGACGAAATCATCAAGCTCGATGGACTACGCGTGGAATATCCCGATGGATTTGGTTTGGCGCGGCCCTCCAACACCACGCCGGTGATCGTGCTGCGCTTTGAGGCGGATACCGAGACAGCCTTGAAACGCATACAAGATGATTTCCGTCGCGTGAT
>JAYVBU010000314.1:0-2296 GCA_043750335.1 Betaproteobacteria bacterium
GGATCAGAAAATTGACTATAAGCCGCTCAAATTGATGCCTGCCGATACCGATGTCGTGGTCAAGACCGCGATCCTACAATCAGGTGGCCCAGCGATCCCGCTTGATTACAACATGGAAAAAACGCCGACCGGCTGGAAAGCCTATGACATCTCGGTCGATGGCGTGAGCTTGGTGGTGAACTACCGCTCTTCGTTTGCACAAGAAATTCAACGGGGCGGCATGGATCAACTAATCAAAACCCTGCAAACGAAAAACAGCGGCTCCACCCCAGATAGCAAGAAGAACTAATCATCATGCTGACCCGTGAAGGCGACACGCTCAAAGTCGTCGGCCCCATGAATATCGACAGTGTGTCGGCTTTACTCGCGCAAAGTGCCGACATGCTGGACGGCGTGAATCTGATTGATTTGTCCGGCGTGACTGAGGCCGACTCATCCGCCGTGAGTCTGTTGCTGGAATGGCGGCGGCAGGTGAAGAACGCTACCTTGCGCTTCGCTAAACTGCCGCCCGCGCTCAAGAGCCTCTCCGAGCTGTATGGCGTGGCGGATTTGATTCCGCAATAAAAAACCTATTTGCCACAGGGGCCTCTGTGGCAAGATTTTTTCTTCCCAAATTTAAACTGCCTTTGCCATGACCCCAGCGATTGAATTTTGCGGCGTACACAAACAATTCGGCACGCTGGAAGCCTTGCGCGGCGTGGACCTGCGCGTCGAGCCAGGTGAATTTTTTGGCTTGCTCGGGCCGAATGGCGCAGGCAAATCCACGCTGATTCATATACTCGCTGGTTTGGCGCGCGCCACCAGCGGCACGGCGCGCGTGTTGGGCTATGACGTGCGCGAAGATTACCGCGCGGCGCGTCGTAGCCTCGGCATGGTTCCGCAAGAGCTGGTGTATGACCCATTCTTTACGGTGCGTGAAACGTTGCAGTTTCAATCCGGCTATTACGGTGTGCGCAACAATGCAGCGTGGATTGATGAACTGCTGGCGGGCCTCGACCTGGTATCCAAGGCCGATACTTATACGCGCATGCTGTCTGGCGGCATGAAACGGCGTGTGCTGGTAGCGCAAGCGCTGGTGCATAAGCCGCCGGTAATCGTACTGGACGAGCCAACAGCCGGCGTGGATGTAGAGTTGCGGCAAAATCTGTGGCAATTCATCCGTCGGTTAAATACTGAAGGCCACACCATTCTGCTCACCACGCATTATCTGGAAGAAGCAGAGATGCTGTGCAACCGCATCGCCATGTTAAAACAGGGCCGCGTCGTCGCTCTCGATACCACGCATAACCTACTCAATTTAATTACCGATAAATACGTGCGGCTAAAACTAAAAGCAGGCGTATTGCCGCCCGGCCTGCAAGCCAAAGCACGCCCGATGGAGGGAGACTGCTTTGTGCTGCCGCTGACTGACTATGCAGAATTGGAAGGCATGCTGCGTGAGCTGCGCGAAGCGGGTGCCGTGGCAGACGAAGTTGAATTGATTAAACCAGATTTGGAAGAGGTGTTCGTCCAAGTCATGCACACGGGCATTCAATCATGACCAGCCTGACCACCCTGTTCTACAAAGAAATCCTGCGCTTTTATAAAGTCATCTTGCAAACCGTGATGGCACCGATTATTACGGCGCTGCTGTATCTGCTGATTTTTTCGCACGTACTGTCCGAGCAGGTGCATGTCTATCCTGGCGTGTCCTATACCGCGTTTTTGATTCCCGGCCTGGTCATGATGTCGGTTCTGCAAAATGCTTTTTCCAACAGCTCGTCCAGCCTGATTCAATCCAAGGTGACGGACAATATCGTGTTCATTCTGTTGCCGCCGATTGCCTACTGGGAATTTTTTCTGGCCTATGTCGCGGCGTCTATGGTGCGCGGCATGGTGGTGGGCGCGGGCGTGTTTCTGGTGGCGATGTGGTTTACCGATATCCCGCTTCAACATCCCCTATGGGCTTTTGCATTTGCATTTTTCGGCAGCGCCATTCTCGGTATGATGGGGGTGATTGCCGGTATTTGGGCCGATCAATTCGACCAACTGGCCGGGTTTCAGAATTTCATCATCGTGCCGCTGACTTTTTTATCCGGCGTGTTCTATTCGATTCACTCGCTGCCGGATTTTTGGCAGACGCTCTCGCATTTCAATCCTTTTTTCTACATGATCGATGGCTTTCGCTACGGCTTTTTCGGGGTTTCCGATGTATCGCCCAGCGTCAGTCTCGGCGTTGTCCTGGCTTGCGGTTTGGTCTTATCATTCACCACACTGCAACTTCTTAAATCTGGCTACAAATTACGTCACTGAGGCA
>JAYVBU010000315.1:0-2294 GCA_043750335.1 Betaproteobacteria bacterium
TATTCGGACGGCACCGAAGTGCAAGTTGGCGACTTTATTTTGATTGAGGGGCGCATGACGCCGGGGACGGTGTATGAACTCATCGAAACGCCAGCGCAGTTGGAGCGGTGTCGTGTCAATGCGCCCGGTATCCTGGTTGATGCCATACCGGATGGTTTGGTATTTATTTCGGTAGATAGCTTCAACGATGACCCTATCGTATTTGTTTCGCGGCCACCAACGCCTTAGGCCGAGCAACAAGGTCTTTTTTGCGCGCAACTATTTGTTTTAACGTAAACTAATTATGCCTCATCGGCTTGAGATATAATCTTTATCCATATCAAGGGTATCCCAGCTGCCCACATCACACGCCACCTGAGATGACCGAAACCCCACTCGCCGAACCGCAAGCCCTAGCCCGTGTCTATGGCGAACCGATCCTGCAAATGCCGCTGGATTTGTATATCCCGCCCGACGCGCTGGAGGTGATCCTCGATGCTTTCGAGGGGCCGCTTGATCTGCTTTTATATTTGATCCGCCGCCACAATTTGGACGTGTTGGATATTCCGATGGCGGAGCTGTGCAGGCAGTACATGGTGTATGTGGAGATGCTGCGCCATACGCAGCTGGAGTTGGCGGCAGAGTATTTGGTGATGGCGGCGGTAATGACCGAGATCAAGTCGCGCATGTTGTTGCCGCGCCCGCCGAAAGAAACGGATAACCCCGAAACTGATCCACGTGCGGAGTTGGTGCGACGTTTACTCGAATACGAGCAAATGAAATATGCAGCGCGCAAGCTCGATGAGTTGCCGCAAGTAGGGCGCGAAATCAGTCTGGTGCAGGTATATCTGGAGCATGTTTCGGTAGAGCGTCTGCCGGATGTCAATGTGGTGGATTTGCAAACAGCGTGGGAAGCGGTCGTGGCGCGTGCCAAGCAGACACGGCATCATCGCATCACGCGTCAGGAATTATCTGTGCGCGAGCACATGACGCGCGTGTTGCGCGCTTTGATCCCTGGCAAGTTCGTTGAATTTGTCGATCTGTTTAATCCGGAAGCAGGCGTACCGGAGTTGGTCGTGACTTTTCTTGCCATATTGGAATTGGCGAAAGAGCGCTTGATCGAAGTCACCCAACAAGAAACCTTTGCCCCCATCTATGTGAAACGTCTTGAGAGTACAAGCGATGAACGAGAATCTGAATGAAATGAAGTTGATTCTGGAAACGGCGCTATTGGTGAGTCAAGAGCCGTTGACACTGCATCAACTTGGTAAGCTGTTTGATTCGGAAATGGATGCAGACAACCTGCGTAAGGTGTTAGACGAGATCAAGGCCGATTGGGTAGATCGCGGTGTGGAGCTGGTGCAGGTGGCGAGTGGATGGCGTTTTCAAGCGCGGCTAGCGTTTCAGCGCCATATCAATAAGCTTAGTCCCGAAAAACCACCCAAGTATTCACGTGCAGTGTTGGAGACGCTGGCCATCATCGCCTATCGCCAGCCGGTGACGCGCGGCGATATCGAAGACATTCGCGGCGTGGCGGTGTCGCCCAACATTCTTAAGACGCTGGAAGGGCGCGGCTGGATCGATGCCATCGGTCATCGCGATACGCCCGGCCAACCGGCACTGTATGCCACTACTAAACAATTCCTGGATGATCTCAACTTGCGTTCACTACAAGAATTACCTTCGCTCGACCAGTTCGTCGTGAACGAACAAATGCTGATCGCCGAAGCGCTACCCGAGGCTGACGCGCCCCTCCCACCCGAAACGCAGGACACAAAACCCCATGTCGGAGCGCCTGCATAAGCTACTTGCGGCGGCGGGGGTAGGTTCTCGTCGCGAAATGGAAGAGTGGATCGTCGCTGGCCGCATCACGGTTAATGGCGAGGTGGCCACGCTCGGCCAGAGCATTGAGACGACTGATCGCATCATGATCGACAAAAGGCCGTTTCGCTTTAAACGCGAGTTGAAAAGCGGTCTCGAACGTCCCGCGCGCGTACTGGTCTATAACAAGCCTGAAGGCGAGATCGTCTCCCGCGACGACCCCGAGGGGCGCACGACTGTGTTTCAGCAATTGCCGCGCATCAAAGGGGCAAAGTGGATTTCAGTTGGGCGGCTAGATATCAACAGCGGCGGCTTGTTGCTCTTTACCACCTCGGGCGTGTTGGCGAATCGTTTGATGCACCCCAGCTACGAAATCGAGCGCGAGTACGCGGTGCGCGTGATGGGTGTGTTGACTAAGGCCAACATGCAGCGCTTGGTCGATGGCGTACAGTTGGAAGACGGCATCGGCAAATTCGACTTTATTGAAGATCGCG
>JAYVBU010000316.1:0-5129 GCA_043750335.1 Betaproteobacteria bacterium
CACAGCCCAGCCGCATCGGCGGTGACATTCGGCCGCGCTTCGTAAATGATCCCCACCACGCCTAAGGGCACACGCATCTTACCCACCTGGATGCCAGAAGGACGGTAATTCAAATCAGTAATCGCGCCCACCGGGTCGGCAAGTGCTGCGATCTGGCGCAAACCCTCGGCCATACCCGCCACACCCTTGGCATTGATCTGTAGCCGGTCGAGCAGCGCGCTGTCTAAACCGGATGCCTTGGCCGCGTCCATATCTTTAGCATTCGCCGCGAGCAGCTTTGCTTCATCGCGCTCGATGGCATCGGCCATCGCGAGCAAGGCTTTGTTCTTGGCGTTGGTGTCGGCGCGGGCAACGATGCGGGAAGCGGCACGGGCTTGTTCGCCTACGGTGCGCATGTATTGTTTGATGTCCATATCTATATTCCTGTTTTGTTTACTTTAGAACCACGGATGCACACGGATAAACACGGATAAATTCAAAACCCCGGTCTGCTTTTTATCTGTGTCTATCCGTTTTCATCCGTGGTTAACGCGTTTTTCCAGTTTGGCAACCGCCAGCACCAGCGACAGTAACTCATCCCACACATCGCCCGGCTTCAAACCTTTACTCATTCTATCAATTTCCGCTGCGTGGCGTTGTGCGTGGGCCAGGGTTTCGGCGCTTAATCGGGGCAAGGCGCGCCGCGCCAGATTTTGGCGGTCGCCCCAGAAGCCGCCTTCGCGTAGCGCACCGCTCATATCTGTGCCGCGAGTAAGCGCTAGCTTTGACTTATTAAGGCTGCGGGTCAGCCAAGCCAGAACGCCTAGGATCGGGATCGGTTTCACGCCCTCGCCGCGCAAGCCATCAAGGATGCGGGCGGCGCGGGCGGCATCGCCATTGAGCATGGCGTCGCCTAACTGGAACACATCGAAACGGGAGACGTTGAGCACGGCTTCGCTTACTTCATCAAAAGTCAGTTTGCTTGCGGGGTAGAGCAGGCCGAGTTTTTGAATTTCTTGATGCGCGGCGAGCAGGTTGCCTTCGACCGACTCGGCGAGGAAGGCTAGGGTTTCGCGGTCTGCACTTTGGTTTTGCGTGGCTAGGCGGCGCGCAATCCACTCGGGCAGGGCGTCGAGATCGACCGGGTACACGTCGATCACTACTCCGGCCCGGCTCAAGGCGCTGAACCAAGCGCTATCTTTGGTGCGTTTATCTAGCTTGGGCAGCAAGACCAAGCTCACGGTATCGGGAGGTAAATCGGCGCAGAAGGTTTCGAGTGCGGCTGCACCTTCGTTGCCCGGTTTGCCGGTGGGGATGCGGATTTCGAGGACGCGCAAGGACGCGAACAGGGACAGACTGACGCTGGCAGCTTGCAAGGAACCCCAATTAAAGTGCGCCTCCACCGTAAGCACTTCGCGCTCCAGGTAGCCTTGCTGTTTAGCATGGGAGCGGATGGCGTCAGCCACTTCAAGCGCTAACAGCGGCTCATCACCAGTGACGACATATAGCGGCTTCAGGCCGGATTGAAGGTGGGTAGAAAGCTTGTCGGGGCGGAGCTGCAATCTAGGGAGCGCTGCGAATGACGCTGACTCTGCGGATAATCTGCTGCACCGCATCGGTTTGCATATCGCGGTAGAGCAGCGCTTCTTCGGATTCTTTTGCTAGCGTTTCGCTGTCGTTGAAGGTGATATCGCGTCGCAATTCGATTTGCTGGGTAGGGAGCAAGGCGCGGCCTTTTTGATCGCTTACCTTGAAGCTCACGCGGTAGAGCAGGCGAAATTCGCTCACGCGACCGGCGCGGTTCAGCGAGAGGATGCGTTTTTCGCGTTCTTCGCCCAGCACTTGCAGTGTGGCTTGGGCGTCTTGCGCGCGATCCGTCACCTTGGTGGCGGTGGGGCGTACGGCACGTTCCAAGTCCACGGCGATGTCTTGCCCGCCGTCGATGTAGAGGCTTTCAAACGGCAGTGCGGCATTGCCGCGCAGCTCGAAGCCGCAGGCAGCGAGATTTAAAATTGTCGCTAACACGAAAACTAGTTTCACTTTTTAAACCCGATAAAGAATTGCCACAGAGATCACAGAGGGCACAGAGAAGGAGAAAGCGTTTTGGCTTTCCCTCTGTCATCTCTGTGTCCTCTGTGGCTAGATTTTAATTTATTGCGTTTTAGCATCTCGCTATCCTGCCACGATGTTGACCAAGCGGCCAGGGACGACCACGATTTTTTTGATTGCTAGGCCCTCAATGAATTTCTGCACATTGGGGCTATTGCGCGCCATTTCTTCGATCTGCTCTTTGCTGGCGGTTTTGGGCACACGGATTTGGCCGCGCAATTTACCGTTGACCTGTACCACCAGCTCGATTTCGTCTTGCTCCAAGGCTGATGCATCTACACTTGGCCAGCTTGCTTCCAACATTACCGCACCCGGCTTTAATTCACCCCAAAGGGCGTGGCAGATATGCGGCACGATGGGCGAGAGCATGAGCGTGACCAGCTCCAAGGCCTCTTGCACCACGGCACGCGCTGGAACGGAATCATCACTAAGTTTACCCAGGGCATTCAGCAATTCCATATTGGAGGCAATGACGGTGTTGAAAATCTTGCGACGAGCATAGTCGTCGCTGACTTTTTGCAGGGTGCTGTGGATTTGAAAGCGCATGGCTTTTAGCTCAGCCGACAACTCTCCGCCCGCATAGGCCGCGACCACGCCTTTTTCTACATGGGCATGCACGGCTTTCCATAAACGATTCAGAAAGCGGGACGCGCCCTCGACACCGGCATCTGACCACTCCAGGGTATTTTCCGGCGGGGCGGCGAACATCATGAATAGGCGCGCGGTGTCGGCGCCGTATTGCTCGATCAAGCCTTGGGGATCGACGCCATTCTTTTTCGATTTGGACATGGTGCCGATGCCGCCGTATTCCACTGGCTGACCGTCGGCGCGGCTTTTCACGGAGAGAATCGTGCCCTTGTCGTCGCGCGTTAAGTCCACTTCCTCTGGCGCGAAATAGGTGATACCGCTTTTATCGCCACGGCGGAAGAAGATATGGTTTAACACCATGCCCTGGGTGAGCAGGTTGGCGAAGGGTTCCGAGGTTTTAGTGAGGCCCAGATCGCGCATCACTTTGGTCCAGAAACGCGAGTACAAAAGATGCAAAATCGCGTGCTCGATGCCGCCAATGTATTGATCTGCCGGCATCCAGTACGAGGCGCGTTCGTCCACCATTTTGGTAGCACCCGGCGAACAGTAGCGCAAAAAATACCAGGACGAATCGACGAAAGTATCCATGGTGTCCGTCTCGCGTCGCGCGGCTTTGCCGCATTTCGGGCACGTGCAATTCAAGAACGCCGCGCATTTAAGCAGCGGGTTGCCGGAGCCATCGGGGATCAAGTCTTCTGGCAGGCGCACCGGTAGCTGATCGTCCGGCACCGGCACTGCGCCGCATGTGTCGCAGTGAATAATCGGGATGGGTGTACCCCAATAGCGTTGGCGCGAAATGCCCCAATCGCGCAAGCGCCAAGTGATTTTTTTCTCGCCCAGGTTTTGGGCGGAGAGATCGGCGGCGATGGCATCAACGGCCTGGTCGAAATCAAGGCCATCGTATTTGCCGGAGTTAATGCAGGTGCCATATTGGGTAGCGGGAAGCGGTGAGCCGGAAGCGGGTTTGTTCAGCTCCCCGCCCCCCGCTTCCTGCTCACTCGAAGCAATTACCGCTTTAATCTGCAATCCATACTTATTCGCAAATTCAAAATCCCGCTCATCATGCGCTGGCACGGCCATCACCGCGCCTTCGCCGTAGCCCATCAGCACATAGTTCGCGACCCACAAGGGGAGTGATTCGCCGGTGAGCGGATGCGTGACACTCAAGCCGGTTGCCATACCTTTCTTCTCTTGCGTTGCGAGTTCGGCTTCGGTTACGCCGCCTTTTTTGCATTCTTCGATAAAGGCGGCGAGCGCTGGGTTGCTTTGCGCTGCATGCGTCGCCAAGGGATGCTCCGCCGCCACGGCCACGTAAGTCGCGCCCATAAGCGTGTCGGCGCGGGTGGTGAACACCCATAGCGTACCGCCGCCTTCGATGCTATGCGGAAAGCCGACGCGCACGCCGAAGCTCTTGCCGATCCAGTTTTTTTGCATCAGCTTGACTTGCTCGGGCCAGCCGGAAAGTTTGTCCAGCTCGCCCAATAATTCGTCGGCGTATTGCGTGATCGACATGTAGTACATGGGGATCTCGCGCTTTTCTACCATAGCACCCGTGCGCCAGCCGCGACCGTCGATCACTTGCTCGTTTGCGAGCACGGTTTGATCGACCGGGTCCCAATTCACGGTGCCGGTTTTTTGATAGACGATGCCACGTTCCAGCATGCGTAGAAAAAACCATTGATTCCAGCGGTAGTAATCTGGCCTACAGGTAGCCACTTCGCGCGACCAATCAATGGCCAGCCCCAGGCTTTTGAGCTGACGGGTCATGTAGGCGATGTTGTCGTAGGTCCACTTGGCTGGCGCGACCTTGGATGCCATGGCGGCATTTTCCGCAGGTAAACCAAACGCATCCCAGCCCATGGGTTGCATGACGTTGTAGCCTTTCATCTGGTGAAAGCGAGTGAGCACGTCACCGATGGTGTAATTGCGCACGTGGCCCATGTGCAGCTTGCCCGATGGGTAAGGAAACATGGACAGGCAGTAGTACTTGGGTTTATTAGAGTCCTCGATGGCGGCAAAGGCGTTGCGCTCATTCCACAGCTGTTGCGCTTGAGCTTCGACGTCACGAGGTGAATAATGGGCTTGCATGTAAAATCCTGATACTTTTCAAGCTCGCGATTATACCTTTTTAACGCTACCCGCAGAAACGAGCACCATGATTGATAAGCTAGAAAAAATGCTCGCGGATGGACGCGACAACGCCTTATTGCGTTTTAGTCTTGGCAATGAATATTCGAAGCTTGGGCAATTTGAACAAGCCGCTGTGCATTTGCAGCAAGCGGTGGTGCATGACCCAAACTATTCTGCGGCGTGGAAACTGTTAGGCAAAGCGCTGCATGAAGCGGGGCGCTTGCCGGAGGCGCTCGCCGCTTACCGCAGCGGTATTGAGATCGCCGAGAAGAAGGGTGATAAGCAAGCGGCGAAGGAAATGGCCGTGTTTGCGAAGCGGATCG
>JAYVBU010000317.1:0-5123 GCA_043750335.1 Betaproteobacteria bacterium
GGTAACAACAATTTTCTTTTGTGTTGCGGTATGGTAGGCATCGGCAATATCTTTTACCTTTTTCTTTACGTCCAAAGGCAATTCGACATCGCTTTCTAATGTGTAGTTTTCGGCCATTTTAGTTATCCCAAATAAAAAAGATCGTCAATTAGCCGTTAACCGCTGAATTTTGGCAAACGAGAGGCAAAGCCAGCATGTCAAACGCTCACGCCACGGCTCTATTGGCCGTTAAATCCCAGCCTGCGGCTATGTTGCCGCCACCCGCACCGTCGGCTCGTTTCTGCTGGGTATACGTCCATTTGATTTTACCGTAAGAAAAATTCACATCCTCAGCTGGAAATTTCTTACCTGCCGACCCCGAAGGGTTAACGCTAGAAATCAGAACCTGTTCCATTTTGATTTCCATATATTTCATTTTGTCGCCGCCTGCACGGCACAACTCGATGGTAATTTCCTTGATGTGTTTTCCGGTGCAGCAAGCTTCGTACAGTTTGGGGCTGGATTTGTCTAATAGATGCCTGATATCAAAGGTGTCATGGTTCACTCGTTCGGCAGTGGCACCACCTGCGTTGCTGGCAGTGGCTGAGGCAGGCTGCCTCATACGGTGGGCAAAGGCGGCGATCTCAATCCAATCCTTATGCTTGTCATCAGCGCTTTCGCCGGGGATGCCGTCAATCTTCATAAATGCGTCAAAAGCCATATTTTCATCATTCTTCCCAATTGCGCTTATCGAGTTAAATAAGGGTTTTATGATACCCTATAAGGCTTATTTAGTTAACGTTTCCGGGTGAAATCCATGTCATTGACCGAAGCCGATGTGAAGCGCATCGCCCACCTTGCACGGATCGAAATTGAAGATAAAGACGTCGCGCCGATGCTCGGCCAGCTCGCCAATATTTTTGGTCTGGTGGAACAAATGCAGGCCATCAACACCGACGGCATCGCGCCCATGGCCCATGCGCAGGATGTCAGTCTGCGTCTGCGCGATGACCGGGTGACGGAATCTGATCGGCACGAGTTGTTCCAGTCGGTTGCACCCCAAGTCGAAGCGGGACTGTATTTAGTGCCCAAGGTGATTGAATAACCCTTCACCACGGAGTACGCCATGTGCTCCGTGGTGCATATTTTTGGACCCCAATGATTAATAGCAGCCTAAAAGAACTTTCCGCAGCCCTTGCCGCCAAGAAAATCTCTAGCCACGAGCTGACGCAGTCTTATCTTGCGCGCATCGCGCAGCTCAATCCCGAGTTGAATGCCTATATCACGGTTGATGCCGAGAAAAGCCTGGCCCAGGCCGATGCCGCCGACAAACTTCTTGCTGCAGGTCAAGGCGGCGCTTTGACCGGCATCCCTGTGGCGCAAAAAGATATTTTCTGCGCCCAAGGCTGGCGCACTACTTGCGGTTCGAAGATGCTCGGCAATTTCATCGCGCCTTATGATGCCAATGTGATCGAGCGTTTTAACGCGGCGGGTGCGGTCAATTTGGGCAAGACCAATATGGACGAATTCGCCATGGGCTCGTCGAACGAGACCTCGTATTTTGGCAAGGTGAAAAACCCATGGGATAAATTGGCCGTGCCCGGCGGCAGTTCCGGTGGCTCTGCCGCCGCCGTGGCTGCGCGCCTCTGTGCAGCCGCGACGGGCACCGATACCGGCGGTTCGATTCGGCAACCGGCGGCGCTTACCGGTATTACCGGCATCAAGCCGACCTATGGCGTGGTATCGCGCTACGGCATGATCGCGTTCGCCTCCAGTCTCGACCAGGGTGGGCCGATGGCTAAAAGCGCGGAAGATTGCGCCTTGCTGCTCAACACCATGGCGGGATTCGATACGCGTGATTCCACCAGTTTGGATCGCCCGGTAGAAGACTACGCGCGTGATCTGGCGCAGCCCTTGGCGGGTCTGAAGATTGGTCTGCCCAAAGAGTATTTTGCTGAGGGCTTGGCATCTGACGTGGCGCAGGCAATTGAGACGGCCATCGCGGAATACAAAAAACTTGGCGCGCAGGTAGTGGAAATCAGCCTGCCTAATACCCAGCTTTCGATCCCGGTATATTACGTGTTGGCACCCGCTGAAGCGTCGAGCAATCTGGCGCGTTACGATGGCGTGCGCTACGGCCATCGCGCCCCGGAATATAAAGACCTGACCGATATGTACCAAAAATCCCGCGCCCAAGGCTTTGGCGCGGAAGTGAAGCGCCGAATATTGATTGGCACTTATGTTTTATCTGCCGGGTATTACGATGCGTATTACCTCAAAGCGCAAAAACTGCGCCGCCTGATCGCGCAGGATTTCACCGATGCATTTAAACAATGCGATGTCATCATGGGGCCGACTACGCCCACTACCGCCTTCAATCTGGGCGAGAAAAGCGATGATCCGGTATCAATGTATCTGTCGGATATCTACACCATCGCTGTGAATCTCGCTGGTTTGCCGGGCATGTCGATCCCGGTCGGTTTTGGCAATAATGGCCGCCCGGTCGGTTTGCAAATCATCGGTAATTATTTTGCCGAGGCAAAAATGCTGAATGTCGCGCACCAGTATCAGTTGGCGACGGATTGGCATCAGCGCATGCCGGAGGGGATATAGTCATGGAATGGGAAGTCGTTATCGGGCTGGAAGTTCATGCACAGCTCTCCACCCAATCAAAAATTTTTAGTGGCGCGGCGACGGCTTATGGCGCGGCCCCGAATACACAAGCCTGCGCGGTAGATATCGCGCTGCCCGGCGTGCTGCCGGTGATGAATAAGGGCGCGACAGAGCGGGCGATCAAGTTCGGTTTGGCGGTCGGGTCCAATATCAATCGCACCTCGGTCTTCGCGCGTAAAAACTATTTTTACCCCGATCTGCCCAAGGGCTATCAAATCAGCCAATTCGAAATACCCATTGTGGAAGGCGGTACGCTCACCATCCAAGTGGGCGACACTGAAAAAACCATCCGTATCACCCGCGCGCATTTGGAAGAAGATGCGGGAAAATCGCTGCACGAGGATTTTCATGGCATGACCGGCATCGACCTGAACCGCGCCAGCACGCCCTTGTTGGAGATCGTCTCCGAGCCGGATATGCGCGGCAGCGCGGAAGCGGTGGCCTATGCCAAGACCCTGCACTCCCTGGTGCAATACTTGGAGATTTGCGACGGTAATATGCAGGAAGGCTCCTTCCGCTGCGACGCTAACGTCTCAGTGCGCCCCATGGGTTCGGATAAGCTTGGAACTCGCTGCGAAATCAAAAATTTAAACTCTTTCCGCTTTTTGGAGCGCGCAGTCGAGTATGAAGTGGTACGCCAGATCGAGATCATTGAAGCGGGCGGCAAGATCGCGCAAGAAACTCGGCTTTATGATTCCGATAAAGATGAGACGCGCGCCATGCGTTCGAAAGAAGAAGCCTTCGATTATCGTTATTTCCCCGATCCGGATTTACTGCCGATGAAAATCAGCGAAGCTATGATCGAAGAAATTCGCGCATCCTTGCCCGAGCTGCCGCAAGCCAAACATGCGCGCTTTATGCGCGAATTCGGCTTATCCAGTTACGACGCGAGTGTGTTGACGGCGAGTCGCGCCATGGCCGCGTATTTTGAAGAAGTGACAAGCCAAGTGGGCGCGGCGCATGCCAAAGCCGCCGCCAACTGGGTGATGGGCGATCTGGCGGGCGCATTGAAGCGCGATAGCTTGGAAATTATTCATAGCCCGGTAGCGGCAAGTCGGCTGGCGGGCTTGGTCAAACGCATTGCCGACAACACCATCTCCGGCAAGATCGCGAAAGAAGTGTTTGAAGCGATGTGGAACGGCGAGGGTGACGCGGATTCGATTATCGACGCCAAGGGTTTAAAACAAATTACCGATACGGGCGCGATTGAAGCAATCATCGATGGCATTATCACGGCCAATCCGGATCAACTGGCGCAATACCGTGCGGGCAAAGATAAGCTGTTCAGCTTTTTCGTCGGCCAAGCAATGAAAGCCACGCAAGGCAAGGCAAACCCGCAGCAGTTGCATGACTTATTGAAGAAAAAGCTGGCGGGTTAGCGTCCGCCAGAGGCCCGCCGCAAGCCTAGCCGTCGCTATGCGACGGCTTATTTTTTGGCGGGGCTAGCTACCGGTGCGGGTGCTGCCACAACGGGTTTGACTGGTGCGACAGGCGGGGTGGGGACGGCGATTTTCGTGGGTGCTGGTGTGGCGGCGGGTGCGGCTGTGGTTTCTGGCGGCAACCCTTTCAACTCGCGGAAGCGAATCTTGTCCGCGCTAAAGCGGGTACGCAAGGTTTCTTTTTCTTTCTCCGATTTGGCAATATTGTTGCGAAAGTGCGCGACTTCATCCTCGGTTTTTTGGATATCGTTCAAGATATCAGGTGGCACGGGTTTCTTGCGCTGCACAAAACCTGCTTCTTGTTTTTGCAGGTGCTCTAGGCGGGTTTGTACCGATTTGATTCGGAGCCCAAAGCTTTTAATTTGTATGTCCACATGTCCCAAATTGCGCTGCAAAGCCAGGTCGATCTCTTTGTAGTCGGTGTAGGTGGCCAGTAAGGCTTTGTCGCGCCGTTCTTTTTCTGACGCTGCTTCTATATCTGCCTTCTCTTTGGCTTCAGCCTCATCGCGCGATCTGATTTGTTCTGGCGTGAGTGCGGGGCTGGTTTTTTTGATAACCACGCCACTTTTATTCAGCTGGGAATTGCCTTGCTTTGCATACTCAGGCGGAATGGTGTCGCCGTATTGCACTTTGCCTTTGTCATCCACCCATTTGTACAGGGTAGCGTGCGCGGGCAGGCTAAAAGCCAAGCCGACCGAAATAACGATTAGTAAACGATTCATGCTGCACTCCTGGCACCATATTGATGCCTATATTCCAACACTCTTTCCAATGATGAGGCAAGCCTTGCTTGGCCGTGCAGATACGCGATCAAATCTTCCAGCGTGGCAATTGCCACTACGGGCAAGCCGTAATCGCGTGTCACTTCCTGCACAGCCGACAACTCGCCCTGACCGCGTTCTTGCCGGTCCAGCGCAATCGCCACGCCGCAGGGCGTGGCCGCTTGGGCGCGGATCAAGTGAACCGATTCGCGCACAGATGTGCCGGCCGAGATAACATCATCGACAATTAGCACCCGTCCCTTTAGCGGTG
>JAYVBU010000318.1:0-2275 GCA_043750335.1 Betaproteobacteria bacterium
CGCGTGCTGGATAAACCCGCGAGCGCCGATCCTGCATTCGATAACGGCCATCCCGACCCCGCCACCAGCTATGCGCCGTTTCGCATCTATAACATCGGCAACCATGAGCCGGTGCAGCTGATGGCCTTCATCGAGACCATCGAAAAAGCCTGCGGCAAAGTGGCGCAAAAAAATATGCTACCGATGCAACCGGGCGATGTGAAGGCGACTTACGCGAATATCGATGCCTTGCGCGATGCCGTGGGCTTCACGCCCAGCACGCCCTTGGCGCTGGGCATCGGCAAGTTTGTGGATTGGTATAAGGCTTATTACGGTGGTGGCGCCCCCAATTGATGCGCATTAGTTGTGCGCATATAATGAGCGCATCATCTTGAAGGGGATAACCATGCCAAGTGAGCTTTTCGATGCCAAAGCCGCAAAAAGGGCGGTTAATTTGCGGGTAAATAGCGATTTGTTGCGCCAAGCAAAGGCGCTCAATATCAACCTTTCCAAAGCCCTGGAACAGCAACTCGTGGAGTTGGCCCGCGAAGCACGCGCGCAGCAATGGCGGGCGGAAAATAAAACGGCCATTGATGATTACAATGCGCGCATTGAAAAGCGTGGTGTGTTTAGCGATGGGTTAAGGCGTTTTTAAATGGCGCAGTTCGATGTTTATGAAAACCCCGATTCTGCGGGGAGTGAAGAAATTCCCTACTTGCTGGATGTGCAGTCGGACTTGCTTGATGCGCTGGCAACCCGTGTCGTTGTGCCGCTGGTGGCGAAGCCGGCTGCTGGCCAACCCGCTGCACGGTTGAATCCCCAATTTAGAATCCGGAATATGGCAGTGGTGATGTCCACCCCAGAGTTGGCCGGTATTCCAAAAACCAGATTGAGCAAAAAGATCACGAATTTGGCCGCCAAGCGGGATGAAATAATTGCTGCGCTTGATATCGTATTTACCGGAATTTAAAACCAGTCTCACCTTAATTCATGACACAACCTATTCTCGTCACCGGCGGCGCAGGCTTTATCGGCGCGAATTTTGTGTTGGATTGGTTGGCTGCGGGCGGCGAGTCGGTGGTGAATCTCGACAAGCTCACCTATGCGGGCAATTTGGAAAGCCTGGCCTCGCTCAAGGATGATCTGCGCCATATTTTCGTGCAGGGTGATATAGGCGATGCTTCCTTGGTGGAAGGTTTGCTCAAACAGCACCAGCCGCGCGCCATCATCAATTTCGCCGCCGAGAGCCATGTTGATCGCTCGATTCATGGGCCGGAAGATTTTATCCAAACCAATGTGGTCGGTACTTTTCATTTACTGCAAGCGGTGCGCGCATATTGGGCGGGCTTGGCGGATGATCGGCGCGCGGCGTTCCGCTTCTTGCACGTGTCCACCGATGAGGTGTACGGCTCGCTGGGGCCGCTCGATCCGGCGTTTACGGAGACCACACCTTTCGCGCCGAATAGCCCCTACTCGGCATCCAAAGCCGCGTCCGATCATTTGGTGCGCGCGTACTATCACACCTACGGCTTGCCGGTGCTCACCACCAATTGCTCTAACAACTACGGCCCGTTACAGTTTCCAGAAAAATTGATCCCGCTGATTATTCACAATGCACTCAGTGGCAAACCGCTGCCGATTTACGGCGATGGCCTCAATGTGCGCGATTGGCTCTATGTGGGCGACCATTGCAGCGCGATTCGCGCAGTGTTGGAAAGCGGGCGCGTGGGCGAGACTTACAATATTGGCGGCTGCAATGAGATGGCTAACATCGAGGTAGTGAAAATCGTTTGCGCGCTGCTGGATGCGCTAAAGCCCACAGCAAAATCTTACGCATCACTCATTACTTACGTTACAGACCGCGCGGGACATGACCGGCGCTACGCGATTGATGCGCGCAAAATCGAAAGCGAATTGGGCTGGACGCCAAGCGAGACCTTTGAGACCGGTATCCGCAAAACCGTGCAGTGGTATCTGGACAATCAAATTTGGGTTGGGAATGTAGTGAGCGGCGAATATCAAAAATGGGTAGGCAAGCAATATGGGAGCGAACCAGTATGAAAGGAATCATCCTCGCCGGTGGCTCCGGCACCCGGCTCTATCCGGTGACGCAAGCGGTGTCCAAGCAACTGTTGCCGGTGTACGACAAGCCGATGATTTACTATCCACTCTCCACGCTGATGCTGGCGGGGATACGCGATATCTTGGTGATCTCCACCCCGCAGGACACGCCGCGCTTTGAACAATTGCTGGGCAATGGCGCGCAGTGGGGGCTGAATATTTCCTACGCCGTGCA
>JAYVBU010000319.1:0-5102 GCA_043750335.1 Betaproteobacteria bacterium
AACGGACAAAGGTCCGCTGCAAGTGGTGGATGACGTCAGCTTCACAGTCAAAGAGGGTGAATTTGTCGCTATCGTCGGCCCTTCTGGTTGCGGTAAATCGACGTTGATGAACATGATCTCCGGGTTTACTCAGCCGGATGAGGGCCAGATTACGGTAGATGGCGTTCAACGCACTAAGCCTAGCTCTAAAGGTATTTTAATTACGCAGTATGGTTCCATTTTTCCTTGGCTCACCGTGCGCCAAAATCTCATGTTTGGACTGAATGGGCATGCGCGTGAAAAATCTGGAGTGGCCGACCGATACGCAGAAATTGTGGGCTTGAAAGGGTTTGAGAATAGCTACCCGCATGAATTGTCGGGGGGGATGCTCAAACGTGTAGAAATCGCGCGCGCCCTCGTGGTTAAGCCCGATATTCTCTACATGGATGAGCCGTTCTCGGCTTTGGATGCGCTCATGAATTTACGTATGCGCACCGAGTTACTACGTATCCTGGGAGAAGAACGTCATACGGTTCTGTTGATTACGCATGACGTCGAAGAAGCGATTCACATGGCGGATCGGATTTTGGTGTTGTCGGCGCGTCCAACCAAAATTCAGGCGACTTTTGAGGTAGATATTCCCCACCCGCGCAAACTTACCAGCCCAGAAGTGCAAGACTTGCGCGTGGCAATTCTGCGCGAATTGGGCGTTGATCGCGAAGCGCACTAACGCGCAACTAGGCTACGCGCCCAGCAAAGCTTTTCAGTCAAAGCGATGCTGGCGCGATGCCAGCACTCGCAGGTAAGCCAGCCGCTCATTCCTGAGCAGGCTGTATGGGGCATCGGCCCCGTAAAATCCCACAACATGCACGGTTAGCGTATAGACGTTTTTTGCTTCGGCGACGACCAGCCCGTCTCGGCGCATTCATGCCGTTTTTTCGCTTATCTATTTACGCATCGCACACCGTACTAATTCTGGCGACCTTGCTCCAACACCACCTGCTAGAGGAATGAAGCGGAAAATTCCAAGCAAAATTTATCATGTCGAATACAATGACATATCCCCGGTGTGCATTCCAATCCGCTTAAAACTATTTTTACAAAGGAGATAACGATGACAAACATGTTAGGTCCAATCTTGTCGTTTCGCGGGCTCAAAAACAATCGCTGGTGTATGTCGGCCCTCGCTGTTGTGGGCAATAAAGATACCGCACCCCAACTCAGCTATCAGATAGATGGCGCAGCTAGTATCACGGTATCCGCGCAGTCGCTCGGTGTATTTCCAAGTCTAAGCCCGACCTATCAGCTATGGCGCTTCGATCTGGCGATCAACCAGAATAAGGCCGTGCAACAGCTGAGCTATCGCTTGGGCGGAGAAACCCAGTCGCACGTGCTTACAGTCCCGGCTAAGGGCGAGATACCCAATATGGCCTATGTGTCCTGTAACGGTTTTTCTTCCATGAAGCTGATGAACGACACTAAAAATCCTTACGCGATGTGGCAGGAATTTCAAACGACGCACACTGCACGTCCTTATCACTTGCTCATGATGGGCGGCGACCAAGTGTATGCGGATTCCATGTTCGACACGGTGGCTGAGTTGCACGACTGGCTTGCCTTGCCCATGCAAGAAAAGCGCAACGCCCCCTATACCGCCGCAATGGCACAAGCGGTGGAGCGTTTCTATCACGCGCTGTATATCAATCGGTGGAGCCAAGCCGACACGGCAAATATGCTCGCGCGCATTCCCTCGATCATGATGTGGGACGATCATGATATTTTCGACGGATGGGGGTCTTATGATCCAAAGTTACAAGACTCGCCGGTGTACCAGGGGATATTTAAAAGCGCGCGAGAATGTTTTTCTTTGTATCAACTACAGCTCGCGTTGAATGAAAGCCACCCTGCGACGATCTCAGGACAGGCTTTTTATAACCTGCAATTTGATCTTGGGCCGCTGGCGATTTTGGCATTGGATATGCGTAGCGAACGCACCGATAGTCAGGTGATCTCATCCGCGTCGTGGAAGGCGGTATATGACCAGATGGAGACGCTGACCAAGCAATGTAATCACTTGCTGGTGATGAGCTCCATCCCCGTTGTGCATCCAGATTTTGCTGCGCTGGAAAAAGCGCTATCCATCTTTCCTGGCCAGCAGGAGTTGGAAGACGATTTGCGCGACCACTGGAATAGCAACCCGCATAAACAGGAGCGCCTGCGCCTGATTCATCGCTTGTTTGATTTTTCTGAGCGCAAAGCCTGTCGCGTCACCTTGCTCTCAGGCGATGTGCATGTGGGCGCGGTGGGGGTGGTACAAAACGCGCGCAGCGGTGCGGGCAAAACCAGCCAGACGCTGACACAATTAACCGCATCGGGAATCGTCCACCCACCTCCACCCGGCATGGTGTTGTTCTTTTTGGAAAGTATGGCGGGAAAAGATGTGGCGGATGATCGCGACATTATTTCTAAGATGACCGAGTTCCCCGGTACGCGGCATTACTACATCGGTGCGCGCAACTGGCTCGCGCTTGAGCCGGACCCGCAACAACGCATCTGGGCAAACTGGCATGTAGAAGGCGAGCCGCATCCCTTCAGCAAAGTTATTCACCCGGTAGATTTTGCGATGTGCGATGCAGTGGATTTTGGGGTGTGCACTTGAGGTTATTACAGCTCGATTTTGAGCGGGGTGTCTTCCACCACTTTTTTGTTGAAATCGCCGACTAACTGGGGGAAGGCGATCACCATCGCCACCATGGCGATTTGTATCAACACAAAAGGCACTGCGCCCCAATAGATTTGCGCGGTGCTCACCCCTTTGGTTAATTTCCCCGTGACCTTGTCCGTGTACGCCTCTTTAGGGGCAACACTGCGTAAGAAAAAGAGCGCGAAGCCGAAGGGTGGATGTAAAAACGAAGTCTGCATATTGATCGCCAGCAGCACACCGAACCACACCAGATCAATGCCGAGGAGCGCCGCGACCGGGGCCAGCAACGGCACTAAGATGAAGGCCAGCTCGAAAAAATCCAGGAAGAAGGCGAGCACAAATACGAGCAGGTTCACCACGATTAAAAAGCCGAGTGCGCCACCGGGCAGACCACCCAATAAATGCGCTACCCACAAATCGCCGTTTACCGCACGGAATACCAAGCCGAATACGGTGGAGCCGATCAAAATGAACATCACGAACGAAGATAACTTGGCTGTCGAATCCAAAGCTTGTTTCATGAGCGAGAGGTTGAAGCGCCGATGCATCAAGGCCAAGACGAGCGCGCCCACTGCGCCCATCGCGCCGCCTTCGGTGGGTGTAGCGATGCCAAGGAAAATGGTGCCCAGTACCAAAAAAATCAGTGCCAGCGGCGGCACTAGCGAGACCAAGACTTTGAGCGCGAGCTGATGGCCACTAAGGGTGCGCGCGCTTAAAGGTAGCGCCGGGGCCGCCTGCGGCGTAATCAGGGTGACGATCAACACATACAACATATAAAAACCAGCGAGCATGAGGCCGGGCAGCAGCGCGCCTTGGTACAGATCACTGACCGGTTGCTGCAATTGATCGGCGAGCACGATCAACACCAAGCTCGGCGGAATGATTTGCGCCAACGTACCAGAGGCGGCGATCACACCCGCTGCCAAGCGCCGGTCGTAGCCATAGCGCAGCATCAAGGGTAGCGAGATCAAACCCATCGAGATTACCGCAGCGGCGACGACGCCCGTGGTTGCGGCGAGTAGTGCGCCAACAAAAATCACCGCATAGGCAATGCCGCCGCGCATCGGGCCAAAGAGCTGGCCGATGGTGTCGAGCAAATCTTCGGCCAAGCCACTGCGCTCCATGACTAAGCCCATGAAGGTAAAAAAAGGAATCGCCAGCAGTGTCTCGTTTTGCATGATGCCGTAGATGCGATCCGGCAGCGCGCCGAGCAACTCGGGCTTAAGCAGGCCGTATTCGATGCCGACCACGGCGAATAGCAAGCCATTGGCCGCGAGTGAAAAAGCCACCGGATAGCCCAGCAATAAAAACAATACCAGAACCGCGAACATGAGCGGGGCCAGTAAATCGGCGCTCATGATTTTTGCACCGAGTCATCGGTGAGCAGCTGGTCTTGTGCGGGTGAGTGCGCGGGCGGTTCGGTCGGCGCATGGCCAAGCAGAAAACCGATGCGTTTGATGATCTCGGCAAAACCTTGTAACAGCAATAGCGTGAAGCCTGCCGGAATCATCAGTTTGGCCGGCCACAGTATCAGGCCGCCCGGATTGTTAGACCACTCCTGCGCGGCAAACGATGTCAGAAAAAATGGCCAAGCGTGGTAGAGCACGATGCCACACAGTGGCAGCAGAAACAGTAGCCCGCCAATGAGGTCGATCCACGCTTGTGCGCGCGGGCTGCGGCGACTGGAAAAAATGTCGATGCGTACATGTTCATTTTTTAACAAGGTATAAGCGGCGGCGAGCAGGAACACGGCTGAAAATAATCCCCATTGAATTTCGAGAAAAGCGTTTGAGCTCATGTGAAACGCCTTACGCATGATGGCATTGCCGGCGCTAATGAGTACGGTGGCGAGAATGAGCCATGACACCGCGCGGCCAATACGCAGGTTTAGGCGGTCGATAAAATGAGCGAAGGTGAGTAGGGGTTTCATATTTTCTACGCGGTGAAGGTGGCGAGATTATAGCCGACTGCTCTGAGTCGAATGGTCGCCAGCGGTCACCAACAGAACGCTTCGCGAGCCTCGGCTGCGCGTGGTAAAATTGGTTTTTTTCAATTACTTGAGCGATCCCCATGTTCAGCGCCAGCCAAACGATTCAAACGACCGACCCCGATTTGTGGAAAGCGATGGAGCAAGAGCGTCAGCGCCAGGAAGACCACATCGAGCTCATCGCCTCCGAAAATTACGCCAGCCCCGCCGTGATGCAAGCTCAAGGCTCGGTGCTCACCAATAAATACGCCGAGGGCTATCCCGGCAAGCGCTACTACGGCGGTTGCGAGTATGTGGATATCGCCGAGCAATTAGCGATTGATCGTGTCAAGAAACTGTTCGGTGCGGAATACGCCAACGTGCAACCGCACTCCGGCTCGCAGGCGAATGCGGCGGTTTATTTATCTGTACTGCAACCAGGCGACACCATTC
>JAYVBU010000320.1:0-2269 GCA_043750335.1 Betaproteobacteria bacterium
GCTAACGCACGAGACACCTTTCGTTGTCGCCACGTCTTCCAAGACACCGTCACGTATTAAGGGCACAAGCAAGAAAATAGTGCGTGCCATCCTGCCGCCAATGGTTGGTTTCGCTGTGTTTCTCGCCATCTGGGCGCTCGTCTCGCAGACCAGTCCCAACTTGCCGGGCCCGATTAAAACGTGGCAATCCGCTACGCAATTATTTGCCGACCCGTTTTATCAAAAAGGACCGAACGATCAAGGCATCGGCTGGAATATTCTGGGATCACTGCAACGCGTGGGCATTGGCTTTGGCATGGCGGCCCTGCTCGGCATCCCGCTCGGCTTCCTGATCGGGCGTTTTAAATTTTTAAATGACATGACCGCGCCCATCATCAGCCTGCTACGTCCAGTGAGCCCACTCGCTTGGCTGCCGATCGGTTTGCTGGTGTTCAAAGCCGCAAATCCGGCTGCAATTTGGGTGATTTTTATTTCCAGCATTTGGCCCATGATTATCAACACTGCCGTTGGCGTCACGCGCGTGCCGCAAGATTATATGAACGTGGCAAAAGTATTGAACCTATCCGAATGGAAAATCTTTACCAAGATTTTATTCCCCGCCGTACTGCCTTACATGATGACCGGCATCCGGCTCTCCATCGGCGTGGCATGGCTGGTGATCGTCGCGGCGGAGATGCTGACCGGCGGGGTTGGTATCGGCTTCTGGGTATGGGATGAGTGGAATAACTTAAATGTTGAACACATCATCATCGCCATTTTCGTCGTCGGCATCGTCGGTTTGTTGCTGGAATACGCGCTGTTGCTGCTTGCAAAACGGTTTAACTACGATTGATTTAGCGCGCGAGGATACAGAGAGATTGGCTTCTCTGTGCCCGCTGTGATCTCTGGGAAAATAAAGGGGCAGTCATGGAAAAATATGTACAAATCGAAAACGTAAATATGGTATTCGACACGAAAAGCGGGCCCTTCGTCGCCTTACAAGATGTCAGTCTAAGCGTTGCACAGGGTGAATTCATCACGATGATCGGCCACTCTGGTTGCGGCAAATCGACTTTGCTGAATCTGGTGGCAGGTCTATTGCAAACAGATGATGGAATATTGCTCTGCGCCGGGCGCGAAATAGCGGGCCCGGGTCCTGAGCGCGGCGTGGTGTTTCAAAACCATTCGCTGCTGCCTTGGCTCACCTGCTTTGAAAATGTCCATCTCGCTGTGGAGCGAGTCTTTGGCAACAAAGAAGACAAGCTAAAATTGAAACAGCGCACGCAGGATGCCCTCGCCTTGGTCGGCCTCAGTCACGCGGCTGAAAAACGCCCGAACGAAATATCTGGCGGCATGAAACAGCGCGTCGGCATCGCGCGCGCACTGGCTATGGAACCCAAAGTATTGTTACTGGACGAGCCCTTCGGCGCGCTCGATGCGCTGACCCGCGCCCACCTGCAAGACGAGTTGATGAATATCGCGAAAACCACGCGCAGCACCGTGATGATGGTGACACACGATGTGGACGAAGCCGTACTGCTCTCTGACCGCATCGTCATGCTCACCAATGGCCCGGCAGCGACCATCGGCGATATTCTCACGGTTGATTTAGCGCGTCCGCGTGATCGTCTCGCGCTAGCAAATGACAAGACCTACCATCACTTGCGCGGGCAAGTTTTAGAATTTTTGTACCACCGCCAGTTACGGCCCGCCGCTTAGTGCTGCAACATAACCGTCACCCCGTAGCCGCTGCCCGATAGGGTGATAGAGGGGTTCAGCGTCACCGTGTAGCTGCTCCCGTTTTCCACTACGCTTGGCGTGCTGACGACATGCCCGGCAGGCGAGAAGACGTGTACGGTGGCTGTCGTAACGCCGCTCCATCCATCTTTCGGAATCGCCACGCTGGTGAGTGTCGAGTTCAGCGGCGTATCGGTTGTGGTCGTGATGGTCACCACACGTTTGTTTGCATCGGTCACTGCGTTATACAGATGCGATTGCAAATCACTGGTAGCGCCCGTGAGGGTGGCCAAATTAGAAAAAATCTCCAGCGGGACTGCGCCAAAGAAATTATAAAACTCGGTCATGGATGTGTCAGTGGAGGTTCCGAGTACTGGGCCGTTGGTATCCCACCCAAAAAAGCTCACGCGCGCCTGAGCCGGTTGTAAGCCCCGGTTGTAATACCAGCCCATATTATTGTCCAACTCGCTAATCGCGACACCTGCGCCGCGCCCATCTTCTGCGGCGCGTATGCCTATCGCTTCGGTCGTCCACAGGCCGTGAATCATGCCAA
>JAYVBU010000321.1:0-5095 GCA_043750335.1 Betaproteobacteria bacterium
GGTAACGGGGTCACATCTTGTATTATAATATTTTTGAAGGGCTTGGGTTTGCGGATTTGAATTACGCCAGATGTTTTAAAGAATATAAAAATCTCACCACACCCGCTGTCGCGCTGTCGGGGGCGTGGTCACGCTTACTGTCGGCTTACTTATTCACCTCAATAAATCTAAGCGTAGCGGCGGGCGCGAGGATAGGGATGTTCTGGTAAGACATAATCGAGAGCAAATGTTTTTTATCCCCGGACACGATTAGCTGAGCGTTGGCTGCGATGGCTGCGGCCAACACATGATCGTCGTCTGGATCATCGGCTACGACGCGCGGCGTGACCAAGGGTGAAACCCTGATCGCTAGTTCACCATACAAGCCAATGGCCGATTCGACCGAAGCGTATTGCCGCACCAGCCTTGAGGCCAAATGTTCGCGCGCCAACACCTCGCGTAGCTCGGCCATTAATATGGACGTGTAGAGATCGATATCGCCGTCGGCAGCCGCTTGCAGCAGCGTGAAGGGTGTACCACCCCAGACCAGTGCCGAGACGACGACATTGGTATCAAGAACGACCTGCATCGTCGGCCTTAGTTTGACGCGCTCGGCGCTCGGCGCGGACAGCATCCACCTCGGCTTGAATCTCATCAATCGTCATGGGCGGAACGCCCGCTTCCTGAATGCGCCGGGCAACTTCCAATAGCTTACGACCTGCCTCGCGTCGCATTGCCTCTTCTAACAAGCGTCCAATTGCGCTATCAGATAACAGCCCCGCACGCTGGGCCAGCTCGTCAGGTAGTTTCACCACTAATCCCGTCATGTTTATTTCCTCTTGCTAATTGGCATCCCTTAAAAAGAGGTAAACGGCCTCGCATCGTTTGCCAAATCGATCAACCGTCGGCGCGCCATGCCATGCCATAACAAACCGGCAACCACGACATTCATATTTAAAACCAACTGCATCAACTACCAGATTTCTTTCGCTGCTCGGCGCGAATCTCGCGTGCCGCCTCGACTTAGCGGCTCGCCTGGGCCAAGACCGTTTCCAACATCTCCAACACAAAGCGCTGCTTCGGCTTGGATAATCGGCTAATTGCCTCGATATGCTGCTGCAACTTCGGTGCCGGGCCACGCTTCGCGCGGTTGGCGGGTGGCTGTCCAATCAACTCGTCCACGCCCACCATAAAGATATGCGCCAATTGCGGCAGCATTGAAGCGGGGACACGGCGGCGTCCGATTTCATAGGACGCCACCATCTGCTGGGTAATATCCAGTCGCTCTCCAAGCTGGGATTGCGTGAGTCCATTTTCCTTACGCAACTGTGCCAAGCGGCTACCGAGCGCCCGCAATCGCGGGCGTGGCTAATTGACCTGAGTTGTCTAAATCCCGAGAATGAAATTGCACGGGCTGTCCTGCTTGCCCCGCCAATGCTTGGCCTTTCGTTCTTCTAGCGGCCTGTGCTTTGCGCCTAACCCAATAAAAAAGGCGCGGTTTGATGCCTGCGCCTTTTTGGTTTGAGGACAACGCTTTTTATGCTTGGTGCTTGCGTTCTTCCTTCTTGGTTTTTTTAGCTGCCTTTTTTTCTTTCAAATTTTTTGCCGGTTCTTTCTTGGTTTCTTTCTTGGTGTCTTGGCTTTTGGCCATGTTCGTTCCTCCATCGTTAAAAATTGGAATTCTACATCCCTTGGCGTAGATTGTGGTTGCTATGCGGTATCCAAGTACGGGGTGGGCAAATCTTGCTTATAATGCCCCGAGTACTTTGCGTTTTTGCCGTGCTGTTCGTTAATGCAAATGGCTTATTCTGTAGCTTATGTGAACGTTACAGTTTTGTAGCGATTGGCCGTTATGTGACAATCGACACCCATTTTCAGATGGGTGTTAACTCGCAGAAAGTCAGGAAGATAAAATACGATGACTGAAGAAGAAAGCGCTTCCCCTTCCCCAAGCGGTAATCAAGCTAACTGGGAGAGTGCGCGCGGGAGGCGAACGCAGCATGATCCTTTGCTGGAATGTCTGTTAGTTGTTGCTCGGCATCATGGTCGGCCATCTTCTTTGGATGCGCTCGCCGCTGGTTTGCCGCTAGAAAATCATGTGCTTACGCCTTCTTTGTTTTCGCGTGCTGCACGTCGCGCGGGGTTGGCGAGCAAGATCGTTCGTCGTGATCTGACGCTGATTGACGATACCTTTTTACCGGTCGTGCTGCTGTTGGAAGGGCGGCAAGCCTGTCTGCTCATGGGGTGGGACGTAAAGCGAGAAAATGCGCGGGTGGTGTTGCCGGATTTGGGTGATGCCGTGTTAGAGATGCCGGTATCAGAGCTTACGGCGCGCTATGCCGGCTCAGCTATTTTTGTTCGACCAAAGTTTCTTTTTGATTTACGCGCGCCTGCGGTTGGCAAAGTCAAGCGCCGCCACTGGTTCTGGGGGGCGATAGCGGAGAATATTCCCATCTACCGCGATGTGCTTTTTGCGGCCGCTTTAATTAATGTTTTTGCCTTAGCTTTGCCCATGTTCACCATGAATGTGTATGACCGGATTGTGCCGAACCAAGCGATGGAAACGCTCTGGCTGCTGGCGCTGGGCATGGTGTTGGTGCTCTTGGCTGATTTGATGCTGCGTACGATGCGCGGCTATTTTATCGACCAGGCGAGTAGCCGGGTGGATATTGATCTTTCATCCCGCATCATGGAGCGTGTGCTTGGCATCCGCCTGGAAAATCGGCCTATTTCGGCTGGGTCGTTTGCTTCCAATTTGCGCTCGTTTGAAACTGTGCGCGATTTTATTGCGTCTTCTACTGTCACGGCGCTGATCGACGTGCCTTTTGCTTTGTTGTTCTTGATTGTGATTGCGTGGATCGACTGGCCGATGCTGTTCCCCGGCTTAGTCGGCATGGGTTTAGTGATCGTGTATTCGCTTATGGTGCAGGGCAAGATGCATGAGCTTGCCGAAACAAGCTATCGCGCTGGGGCGATGCGAAATGCCAGTTTGGTGGAAACGCTGGTCGGGCTGGAAACGCTGAAGGCGCTCGGAGCTGAAGGTGTTATGCAGCGCAAGTGGGAGCGTAGCGCTGCTTTTTTGTCGCGCGTCTCTACGCAACTGCGCTTGTTGGCCGCGACCACGATCAACGGCACGATGTGGATTCAACAATTTACGACTATCGCGCTGATCGTGATTGGGGCCTACCGCATCGGTATGGGTGAGTTGACGTTGGGTGGGTTGATTGCCTGCTCCATGCTGGTTTCTCGTGTGATGGGCCCCTTGAGTCAAATTGCGGGCTTGATGACCAATTACCATAACGCGGTCACTTCCTTGACCTCGCTCGACAAAATTATGGCGCAAGAAGTAGAGCGCCCGGAGGATGCGAATTTTGTCAGCCGTTCGCATTTTAATGGCGAGATCGAATTCAAGGACGTGAGTTTCAATTATCCGGCGGATGAGAGTAATGCGCTGCGTAACGTATCGTTTCATATACGTCCGGGCGAGCATGTGGCGCTTTTGGGGCGCGTGGGGTCGGGCAAGACTACGCTGCAAAAACTGATTTTGGGGCTCTATCGGCCCAGTGCTGGTGCGATTTTGATTGATGGTGTGGATAGCCGCCAGCTTGACCCAGCCGAGTTGCGCCGCAGTATCGGCTATGTACCGCAGGATGTGACTTTGTTTTATGGCAGCCTGCGCGACAATATCGTGATGGCGTCTCCGCATGTGGACGATGCCGCACTTTTGGCAGCGGCGCAGATCAGCGGCATTAGCGAGTTTGTCGATAGCCATCCACGCGGTTTCGATATGGTGGTGGGCGAGCGAGGTGAATCGCTCTCTGGTGGGCAGCGGCAGGGGGTGGCCATCGCGCGCGGTTTGGTGAACGACCCCCCCATTTTATTGCTGGACGAACCAACCGGTTCGATGGATTTTTCCAGCGAAGAAAACATCAAAACCAGGCTGCGTGAATTCGCGGTCAACAAAACCATGTTGGTGATTACACATCGCACCTCGTTGTTTGATTTGGTGGACCGCATAATCGTCGTGGATAACGGCAAAATCGTGGCGGACGGACCCAAGGCGCAGGTGATCGAGGCCTTGCGTCAAGGCCGCATCGAGAGGTCGAAATGAGCGACGAAAAACCAAAGTTAAATTTTCATCAGCGCCCTGTGTTGGCCCCGGGTTTGAGCCAGCGTGGAAAACGCTGGTTTGATCGCGCTATCGCTTTTTGGATACCGCCCGCGCAGACGGAGGATGAAGTAGATTGGATGAGCGACGCCGAGTGGGCGCGTTTGCGTCAGTCTCCCTTGCGCGCTCGTTTTTTATTGCGCTGGTTGGGCGGGCTGTTGTTGCTGTTTTTGTTGTGGGCCGCGATCGCGCAAGTGGACGAAGTGACGCGTGGTAACGGTAAGGTGACCCCGTCGCGCCAAGTGCAAGTGATCCAGGCGGTGGATGGCGGTATTATTTCCGAAATTCTGGTGCGCGAAGGGCAGGCGGTCGAAGTAGGGCAATTGTTGTTTCGCATCGACACCACGCGCTTTACTTCTTCGGTGCGCGAAAATCGTGTGCAGTATTTAGCCTTGTTGACCAAGGCCGCGCGTCTGCGCGCTTTGGCCGAAGGCAGCGCGTTCGAAGCGCCGCCCGAAGTGGTGAAAGAGGACCCGGAATTGCTGGAGCAGGAGCGCAGACTGTATGACGCAAAAAGAAGCGAGTTGGACGCCCAATTAGGTATTGCGCGCCAACAGCTCGCGCAACGCATGCAAGAGCTGGTTGAGATACGCTCGCGGCGGGAGCAGGCAGGGCAAAGTTATGATTTGACCGCAAAAGAACTGGCCATGACCAAGCCTTTGGCTAGCTCCGGTGCGGTGTCGGAAGTCGAATTGCTGCGTTTGGAGCGTGATGTAGGGCGTTATCGGGGCGAGCGCGATCAGGCGAGCGCGCAGATTGTGCGGATACAGGCGGGCATTAGCGAAGCCTCGCGCAAGGTGCAAGAGCAAGAAATTACCTTCCGTAATTTGGCGCGCAATGAGTTTGCCGAAACCATGGCCAAATTGAATAGTCTGTCCGAAGGCGGTACAGCGCTGAGTGATCGACTCACGCGCGCAACAGTTAAATCGCCGGTCAAAGGCACGATCA
>JAYVBU010000322.1:0-5083 GCA_043750335.1 Betaproteobacteria bacterium
CGACCAGCGGTGTCGAGAACCACACTTTCCGAGGTAAAAAACCAATCGCAGTTGCGTGTACCGCCAACACCTTGTACCGCAACCTTGTTTTTATCCGCAAAGGGAAAGGTCAGCCCCGAGTGTTGAATCGCACTGCTCTTCCCCGCAGCCGGGTGACCGATAACCATATACCAAGGCAACTCATACAGCGCGGCTTTACCGCGCGTCTTGCCTAGATTGGATTTTTTCAGCGTCTCGATGGACTCAAGCAAGCGCTTGCGTATCTGGGAAACCTCTGCCCGCTGTTCCGGGCTGGCACCCATAACCGCATCATCTGCCTGCTTGCGCAACATGCGCTCCAGCAGGGAGCCGGCGCGGTCTGCTACCAACTTGCCGATCATGAGAGTCGCCACCCACACCATCATCACCCCAAAGATGGCGACGAGACGCGAGACGCTGGACTCCAGCCCCATGAAGGGCCCAACAAACCAAATTAAAAGGATCAGCAACAAAAAGCCGATGGTGGTTAATACCTTGCCGTTACGTAAATATTTCATCTATTCACTCTGCTTTGAACGACTTGTTTAAAGTTAACGGGCCGACGCGGATTGGCTGGGCGCGATGTTTGCTGCTATCGTCCCGGTCGCTTCCACATGACCATAATCTTTCATGCTCCAACGTCCGCCCCAGTTCAGCCCGATGGCCTGGGCTTCTTCTCCCAGCGCGCGATAGGCCTCAAATGCCCAAGGGTCGCGTTCAGAAATCGCCAGAACGCCGTTTTTGATTGGCGCTAAATCCACCGCCAAGCCAAACTGATGCTTGCTCTCCCACGCTCGCGCTTGGGTGACGTGTGCACCTTGCTCAGCCAGCCGAGCTTGCTGCTCCGGGCTGCGATAACCTTCTAATAGAGCCATCGGGTAACCGCGCGCTTCCAGGCGCGTCAATAAATACAGCACCAATTGCATAAAATCTTGATCGAGCTTGCGCCAATCCCGGTCAGCAGTTTCCAAGCCGCTGCGCCCGGTGGCCGAAAACAAAACCGGCGGCAAGGACGGGGGGGGAGCTAATTTTTCTTCGTTCAGCCGCAGCCGTATCTGATCGGCATGCGCCCATTGCAAGGCCGTCAAGGGGGCTGGTTTTGCCCAGCCAGAAAGCGCGAGGGCGGAGCCTGCGGCAAGCAGCGCTACGAGACACCCGGCCAATACCCAGCGATGACGCTGAATTGCGTTGCCGATGTCGGCCATCCGAAATGCTGGCAGCTGAGGCATCCGCCATGCGCTGAAATGGCGGGACAGCCCACCCCAAGGAGAGCCGCCAGCATGTGGCGCAGCATGAAACAGGGCAAACCCACACCACGCCAGCGCCACGAAAATTAGGCCTAAAGCCAGCAGCAACCAGCCAATCGAGATGCCCGCAGCCATTCAACGTTTACCCCGTTCTGATGCCGTGCGTTGAACTAAAGCCAAGTAAGCGCAGTTGGCTTGATGCTGGAAATTTGTCGGGCAATTTGGCCCGAAATGCAATATGAGAAACATTTTTTTCAACAGGTAGCGAGCAGGTAGTGGGTGGATCAAACGAATTCGTCTAAGACAAGAATTCAACAAAGAATTGGGCTGGCGGTGGATGTTTAAGCGCCAAACAAAAAGCTTGTTGATAGCATGCCAGTTAAATAAAAAACCCTTAAAAATCAAACAAAATCGCGCGCAAGCAATGAACTGTAAAAACTGCGGCGCACTTTATGCGGGAAAATTGAAAGCCATAAAAACTTTATTGCCATTTATATTCAGTCGATTACGTATTTATAGCGGATAATACGAACAACATTAACATACACGTTACTCCATTTTAATATGCTTTTGTTATAATGCCAAAAGAATTTACGACTTGCTTCTTGCTAAGCCGAAATTTAATACTTCAAAGCGTCTTATCCCTCAATTGGTTACGCGTTTTGTTGAACGTAATTTTTAATCCCGGATCATTTTTTTGGAGAGTGGGTAATGAAGAAGAGTGCCTACAAGAATGTAGCTTTGGTCTGTGTCAGCTTAAGTGTCCTGTTGCTCGGAGGGTGCGCATCTGGCCCGACGGTTTACGATATTCGTGGTCAAGCCGACCCGGTGTTGAATCGCGATGTGAGCGGGAAATCCCTGTCCGTCGTGGTGCGGCTCTATCAGCTGAAACAGCCAACTGAGTTTTCCAAGTTGGCGTTCGAGTCGCTGGCTTCGGGCCGTCCTGAGTCGGATTTTCTCGGCGCGGAGCTGATCGAAAAAAGCGAAGTGGTAGTCCTGCCCGGCACCCAACATGTCAGTACGGCAACGCTCTCGGAGCAGGCGAACTACTTAGGTGTGGTCGCTTTTTTCCGTCAGCCCGAGCCGCAGTACTGGCGGTATCTGATCCCGGCAAGCCAGATTCGCTCAAAAGGAGTGACCTTTCGTTTGCAAGATTGTTACATCCGGTTGATCGACGGCAAACCGGAGCTCATCCCGGGCCAAGTGGCGGATGCAAAACCGGAATGCATCAATACGTCGAATGTGGCGAACAACCTGAAAAGCGCGCCGACGGTTAGCGCGCCGACATCAAACGTGGCGCCTGCACAGCCGCCGCAGGCAAGTAGCAAGCCAATGCCGACAGCCAGCAAACCCGCTACGATCACTAAAAAGCCATCGAAGACGACAACGATTTATGAGGCGGGGAAAAAGATTGCCGACCCACTATTAAGCAGCCCGGTAGGGACGCCTAGTATGCCGAGCGTAAATATTCCGCCGACCAGCCTGCAACCCAGCGGGACGACCTTTAATCTGCAAGCGCCACGTTACTAGGGGTTGTCGTGGCAAATATACATCGAGTCCTATGGGGCGAGGGCGTGTTTTTGCGCCCCCAGCACTTTCAGCAACAAGCAATGTATTCGGAATGGCTAGGGCAAAACGCCGCGCGTCTGGCGCGCAGCTACCCCTGGGGCGTGGCGGGTGTCGAGATAGACCAGGACGCCCTCGGCGCGGGCACATTGCGCGCAAACAGCATTCGAGCCATGCTGCCCGACGGTACGGTCATGGAAGCGCCATCCAACGAGCCGTTGCCGCCCACGCGCAATATGAACGAGATTCCCAACGTCGGCACCGAAACCATCGTGTATCTGTGTTTACCGGCACTCAACGCCTATGGCGGCAATAGTCTTGAGCCAGGGAAGGTCGCTGTGCGGCCCACACGCTATAGCGTAGAACAAGTCCCTCTGAGCGACCTGTTTACCAGCGGCTTGGAAACGGAAGTCGCCGCATTGCGCGCCAATAGTGTACTCATGACTGCGGATGAAGACCGCGACGGCTACGCCAGCGTACCCATTGCGCGTCTGCAAAAATCCAGCACGGGCGCTTGGCGTCAGGATGATGATTTTATCCCGCCGCTGATCGACATCCATGCCAGCACCGCCTTGCATCGCATGCTGCGCCGCCTGCTGGATATATTGTTCGTAAAGAGCCAAGCCTTGGGCGGCATGCACCGTGAGAAAGCGAAAAGCGTTGCAGAATATTCCAGCTCTGACATCGCCTCGTTTTGGCTGCTGCATACGACGAACCGCAGCTTTCCCGCACTCAGTCATATGCTCGCGCACCCTAATCACCCAGAAAATCTATACCTGACGATGGCCGAGCTCGCGGGTGAATTGCTCACGTTCTCCACGGCCCTCACGCTGAATGCCATCCCCCCCTACGATCACAGCAACCTCACTGACACCTTCGGTAAACTGGATACGCTGATACGTGAGCTGCTTGATACCGTCATTTCGGCGCGTTACGCGGTGATTCCGTTAGAGAATCCCAAAGCATCGTTCTACATTGGGCGACTCAACAGCGAGCGTTTGCTAGAGAACGTGGACTTTTACCTCTCAGTCGAATCCGAGCTACCAGCGGTGCAAGTGATCGAAACCGTGCCGCTCAAATTCAAACTCGGTTCGCCTGACGACGTAGAAAAAATTCTCAACTCCGCCCTTCCGGGTGTGCGCTTGGCACACGCCGGGCAGACACCAGCCGCGATTCCGGTACGCGTGGGCAACCACTACTTCTCGCTGGAGCCGCATGGACAGATATTCGAGCGCATGCTCAAGTCGCGCAGTATCTGCCTCTACGTGCCGCAAACATTGATCCAACTCAAACTCGAACTGATCGCGGTATTCCGCTAGGAGCATTTGCATGACCGCCGCCACACTTAAGCACCCGACGACAAACCAAGCCGCGCCCATCGCAACGCCAGCCGTGCCCACGCTTAAAGAGCTGATGGAAGACGGCGTGTACTTGTTGTTTCTCATGCGCAACGGAAATCCGCCTGCAACCCAGGCTGAATTCAACAAACGCGTGGAGGGCTTTCTCGTTACCTATGAAAAAAATGCGCGCAACTTTGGCAAAACGCCCGAAGCGATACACGATGCGAAGTATGCTTTTTGCGCGTTAATGGATGAGATTGTACTGTCGTCCGATTTTTCAATCCGTGACGATTGGGAGCGCTCGCCTCTGCAATTGCGCTTATTTGGCGAGCACCTAGCAGGCGAAGGCTTTTTTGATAAATTGGAAACGCTGCGTCTCAACCCGGACAAAAATGTCGATACCCTGGAAGTGTTCCACACCTGCCTGATCCTGGGGTTTCAAGGGCGCTACTTGCTCGAAGGCACCGAAAAACTTAACTACCTGATCGCGCGTCTAGGGCAAGAAATCGTCCACGCGCGCGGTGGCGTACCGGAATTTTCCCCGCACTGGAAACTACCCTTCAAATTCAACGATTACGTACGCCATGAGCTACCGCTTTGGTTGTATTTCGCCCTGCTCACCGGCGTGGCGGTAGTGATTTTTTTACTCTATTTTTGGCTGCTCGGTGGCCAAGCTGCCAGCCTGACTGAATCAGTTGCGCCGCCTGCCAGCACACAGACCGTGAACCCGCAGAACACACCAAGGCCGCCGCAATAATATCAAGTAGCTACCGTTATACCGTTCAAAATTTTTTCAAGCAGCCTGCAAGGGACACCCATGAACCTCCCCCTCGACCCCGCCACCCTCCTATCCGCCTTCGCCTCCGCCTTCACCCAAAACAATCGCCTATTAAAACTCCGCTTCTCCCCCAG
>JAYVBU010000323.1:0-2263 GCA_043750335.1 Betaproteobacteria bacterium
ATCATGCGCCGTCCCAAATAGAGCGGATCAGCGCCGCCATCCAGCATACGCATGAACCAATACAGCGCCGCATCAGGCGCGGTGCCACGCACCGATTTGTGTAGCGCAGAAATCTGATCGTAAAATTCTTCTCCGCCTTTGTCGAAGCGGCGGCCACTTTTAGCCACAGTGTCACGCGCAAAAGCTTCAGTTACCAAGTGTATTTGACTCACTAGTGCGGCGGTACGTGTTTGCTCCAGAATATTCAGCAAGCGCCGCGCATCGCCATCGGCGCAGCCAACTATTTGTGCTTTGGCACCTGGTTCGAAACTGAGGTCAGTCAATGTCGTGTGAACTGCATGATCGAATAACTGCCCCAGCTCCGCTTCGGACAAAGGTTTCAGCACATACACTTGCGCGCGCGACAGAAGCGCGCTGTTCACTTCAAACGAGGGATTTTCGGTAGTCGCACCAATAAAGGTGAACAAACCTTGCTCGACATAGGGCAGAAATGCATCCTGCTGCGATTTATTGAAGCGATGTACCTCGTCCACAAACAGAATAGTGTGACGACCACTTTGCTCCAGGGCGAATTGCGCGCGCGTGATGGCGTCACGGATATCCTTCACCCCTGACAACACTGCGGAAAGTGCAATGAACTCAGCATCGAATGCATTTGCCATGAGCCGCGCCAGCGTGGTTTTTCCCACGCCGGGTGGCCCCCACAAAATCATGGAGTGCGGCTTACCTGATTCAAAGGCGAGGCGTAGCGGCTTGCCAGAACCCAGCAGATGTATCTGGCCGATGACTTCGTTCAAGGTCTTAGGGCGCAGCCGTTCCGCTAGGGGGGCATCCGGCTCACGCGAAAAAAGATCACTCACCGATCACATCCGCCCCTTTGGGCGGCGCGAATTTAAATTGGTCGGCAGGGAGTTGGGGATTACGCTCTAACTTGTCGAAGCGAATGATCGTGGTTTGCCCAAAACTATCTTTCAACTCCATTTGCTTCAGCGTATTCCCCGCAAAACCCATACGAACTGCTGCAAACATCGTGTCCTTGGCCCTAGGGCTGGCTTCCAACCAATCTAAGCCATCGCGGCGGGCGGCTTCGGTCAGCGCAAAAAATTTCTCAATTTCAGTATTGCCCGCAAGTAGGGCAGCAGGCGAACTACCCAGCGCCTCATCCAGTTTACGCACCGTGACTTGGTTCAGGTCTTTATCAAAAATCCACAGCTTGACCCCGTCACCCACGATCAACTGCTCGTAAGGCTTGTCATAAGTCCAACGGAATTTACCGGGACGGGAAAAAGCCATCACGCCCGAGGCCTGGCTGACGCTACGCCCATTGCGATCTTGCACCGTCTGCGAAAAATGCGCGCGCACGGTTTGCGTCTCGCGCACAAAAGCGCGCAGGCTATCGACGCTCCCGGCATGGGCGGTACTAACCATCATGAGCGCTACGAAAAATATAAATCGCATTTTTAACACCTTTAAAAACTTTGCCACGGATAAACACGGATAAACACAGATAAACCACCCAAACTCAGACCCCATTCGCATGGTTTATATCCGCGTTCATTCGTGGTTACAAAGAATCACTCTCGATTCGGCATCAACACTTCGCGATTGCCATTCGACTGCATGGCTGACACGAGCCCTGAGCGTTCCATTTGTTCGATCAGGCGCGCGGCGCGGTTGTAGCCGATGCGTAATTGACGTTGCACGCTGGAGATCGAGGCGCGGCGTGATTTGAGGACGATCTCCACCGCTTGATCGTAGAGCGGGTCGGACTCGGGGTCGCCACTGGCTTCACCGCCCTCGCCTTCGCTCCCGCCTTCATTCGCGTCGAGGATGCCTTCTATGTATTGCGGCTCGCCCAGTGCTTTCAGCCATTCGACCACGCGATGCACTTCCTGGTCGCCGACATAGGCGCCATGCACACGCATCGGGTAGCCGGTGCCGGGCGGCAGGTAGAGCATGTCACCCTGGCCTAGCAGCGCTTCAGCACCTTGCTGGTCGAGGATGGTGCGAGAATCAATGCGGCTGGATACCTGGAACGCCACACGCGTGGGGATATTGGCTTTAATCAGGCCGGTAATCACATCCACCGACGGGCGCTGGGTAGCGAGCACCAGATGAATACCGGAGGCGCGCGCTTTTTGCGCTAGGCGCGCGATCAGCTCTTCAACTTTTTTACCCACGACCATCATCATATCGGCCAGCTCGTCGATCACCACCACGATGAGCGGCAACGGCTCAAGTGGCTCAGGGTTCTCCGGCGTGA
>JAYVBU010000324.1:0-10957 GCA_043750335.1 Betaproteobacteria bacterium
TCACGCCGATGATAGTGCGGATTACCCGTGCGAAAGTAGGTCACCGCCAGGCACCCCCTTCAAACAAAAGCCCTCCTCGTGAGGGCTTTTGCGCTTTTAGGGGCGAGTGAAATTATCAATTTTAAGCAGTAAATAAAATTTATAAAAACCACTGCCATTATCAGTTTCCACCCTAATTTCATTGTCTTAGTTATTGTTTATTTGCTATAATCCGCGACAATTTAGGAGATGGGCTTTGGGCCCATTTTTCATTTGTGGTGGCCGTATGGATTTGCAAGCACTTCTTGAAAATACATTGCCTGGGCTGGGCTACGAGTTTGTCGATCTCAGTCTCGGTAATCGTGGTAAGCACCTCCAGGTCTTTATAGATAAACCGGGGGGAATTACAGTCGAAGATTGCGTTGCGGTCAGCAATCATTTGAGTCGGTTACTTGCAGTTGACCTTGACTACGAATACGACAGGCTGGAAGTTTCTTCGCCTGGTTTGGATCGTCCATTGAGGAAAGAAGCGGATATTGCGCGGTTCCGCGGAGAGAACGTGCAAATCAAATTGCGCGTTCCTGTTGATGGCCGACGCAATGTGGTGGGGCTATTGGGTCAGTTGAAAGACGGAATTTTAGAATTGGAAGTGGGCGGTGCGTTGAAGACGTTCGAATGGTCGAATGTTGATAAGGCGAGACTGGTCCCTGCGATTTAATTTGGAGAGTGGTATGAGCCGAGAAATCATGTTGGTAGCTGACGCGCTAGCGCGTGAAAAGAATGTGGATCGGGAAATTGTATTTTCCGCGCTTGAGCTCGCCTTGGCCTCCGCTACCAAAAAACGTTTTTCTGAAGAGGTGGAAGTGCGCGTTTCCATTGATCGGGATACGGGAGAGTATGAAAGCTTCCGTTTGTGGGAGGTGGTTGCGGATTCCGATTACCTCGATGAAGGTCTGCAAATGCCGATGAGCGATGCGCAAAAGAAAAATCCGGATATCCAAGTCGGTGAGTTTATCGAAGAGCATTTAGAGCCTGTCGAGTTTGGTCGTATCGGCGCGCAGACTGCGAAGCAAGTTATTCTGCAAAAGATTAGAGAAGCAGAGCGGGAACAAATCCTTAGTGATTTTTTGATGCGTAAAGAGCATCTCGTGACAGGCGTGATAAAGCGCATGGAGCGTGGCAGTGCGATTATTGAATCTGGTCGCATTGAAGCCATATTGCCGCGTGACCAGATGATCCCGCGCGAAAACTTGCGGATTGGCGATCGTGTGCGTGCCTATTTGTTGAAAATTGATCGTCAGGCGCGTGGCCCGCAGTTGATTTTGTCGCGTGTTGCACCTGAGTTTGTCGTTAAGCTCTTTGAGCTTGAAGTGCCAGAAATCGAAGAAGGTTTGATTGAGATTAAAGCCGCTGCACGTGACCCCGGTGCGCGCGCCAAGATTGCCGTGAAATCGAATGATCCGCGCATTGACCCGCAAGGCACTTGCATTGGGATGCGCGGCTCGCGCGTGCAGGCAGTTACCAGTGAATTGGGCGGGGAGCGCGTAGATATCGTGCTGTGGTCGCCCGAGCCTGCCCAGTTTGTGATTAATGCGCTCGCGCCTGCTGAAGTTTCAAGCATCGTTGTGGATGAAGAAAAACACAGTATGGATGTGGTGGTGGGTGAAGAGCAGCTTGCGTTAGCTATTGGCCGTACCGGTCAGAACGTGCGTTTAGCTTCCGAGCTTTCTGGCTGGACACTCAACATCATGACGCAGGATGAAGCACAGCAGAAGAATGTGGAAGAATCTACTTCCATTAAAGCAGAATTCATGCAAAAGCTGGATGTTGATGAGGAAGTCGCCGAGGTGCTAGTACAAGAAGGGTTCTCGACCATCGAAGAAATTGCCTACGTTCCGCTGAGTGAAATGTTGGAGATGGAGTCTTTCGACGAAGACACCATTAACGAGTTGCGTGCGCGTGCGCGCAATGTTTTGTTGACTGCTGAGATTGCCAGTGAAGAAAAAGTTGAGCATGTCGATCTTGCAACGATGGATGGCATGGATACCGAAACGGTGCGCAAGTTGGTTGAACAGGGAATAGACACCGTTGAGGCGCTGGCCGATTTATCAACAGATGATCTGGTCGAGATGACCGGTATAGATGAAGAGCGTGCGAAAGTGTTGATTATGGCGGCGCGCGCCCCGTGGTTTGCCGCCGAGCAAGCAAATAGTTAATTGATGCAGGATTGATGGAGCGCGTAAATGCCGCAAATGAATGTAGCGCAATTCGCCACTGAACTTGGAGTGGCCGCCACGCTGTTGTTGGAGCAGCTTAAAGCCGCTGGTGTGGAAAAAAGCGCTGCCAACGACTCGCTTACGGAACAAGATAAAACCCAGCTTCTGGATTACTTGCGCCGCGCGCATGGCGTCAAGGAGAGCCGCAGCAAAATTACGCTCACGCGTCGCGAAACCACAGAAATACGGAAATCGGATTCCACCGGTAAAGCGCGAACGATCCAAGTCGAAGTTCGCAAAAAACGCGTTATCGTTAAACGAGATGCCGCAGTTGCAATTGAAGAACCCGTTATCAAAGAAGTTATTAAAGTAATTGAACCGTTAATCGATGCAGATCAGTTGGCAAAACGTGAAGAAGAAGCGCGCAAAGCAACGGAGTTGATGGAGCGGCAAAAGCAGGATGCCGAAGCCAAGAAAATACGTGCGTCGCGCACGAAGAAAGTAGCAGCAGAACCAGCGCCAGTCGCTGAGCCAGTCACCGCTGAAAAGGCGGTTGAACCTAAAGCTGAGGTTGCCCCAACGCCCGTCGTCTCGGCAGAAGTGAAGACGGATGGCACGTTGCACGTCACCAAGCCAGTCGATGGCGATGTTGAACGGAAAAAAGGCGCGAAAAAGGCCAACAAAGCTGCTCCTACTGCATGGGCAGACCAAGGTCCAAAAAAACGGGCACTTAAAGTGCGTGGTGACACAACCGGCGGCGCGTGGCGTGGCCGCGGTAAATCGTCTAAGCATAAATCTGAAGATGAAGGACAGCACGCCTTTAGCGCGCCAACTGAACCGGTAGTGCGTGAAGTGCTCGTTCCGGAAACCATCGCCGTGGGCGAGCTTGCACATAAAATGGCAGTCAAAGCAGCCGAGGTGATTAAAACCCTAATGAAAATGGGTTCGATGGTTACGATTAATCAAGTGCTCGATCAAGAAACCGCCATGATCGTGATCGAAGAAATGGGGCATATTGCAAAGCCTGCTGCGCTAGACAGCCCGGAGTCCTATCTGGACGACGAACTTGCCAAGGAAGTAGCGCAATTGCCGCGTGCCCCGGTTGTCACGGTGATGGGGCATGTGGATCATGGTAAAACTTCGCTGCTCGACTATATTCGCCGCACACGGGTTGCGACCGGCGAGGCGGGTGGTATTACCCAACATATTGGCGCCTATCATGTGGAAACACCGCGTGGCATGGTGACCTTCCTTGATACACCTGGTCACGAAGCGTTTACCGCGATGCGCGCGCGTGGTGCCAAGGCGACGGATATCGTGATTCTGGTCGTAGCAGCCGATGATGGTGTGATGCCGCAAACGATCGAGGCTGTGCATCATGCCAAGGCCGGCAATGTACCCGTTGTGGTTGCGGTGAATAAGATTGATAAGCCTGAAGCCAACTCGGAACGTGTGAAGCAGGAGCTTTCCGCGCAAGGCGTGGTGCCTGAAGAGTGGGGCGGCGATACGATGTTCGTTGAGGTCTCTGCTAAGACTGGTCAAGGCATCGACAATTTATTGGAACGTGTATTGCTACAAGCGGAGGTGTTGGCTTTACATGCGCCACGCGATTGCCCGGCAAAAGGTTTAGTCATTGAATCGCGTTTGGATAAAGGTCGTGGCCCAGTCGCTACCATCCTGATTCAATCTGGCACTTTACGCCAAGGCGAAATTCTACTTGCGGGAGCGGCATTTGGCCGAGTTCGTGCCATGTTGGATGAGAACGGTAAGCCGGTGAAAGAAGCAGGCCCGTCGATACCAGTCGAGATTCTGGGTTTGTCCGATGTGCCCCTGGCCGGAGAAGAAACCATGGTGCTGGTGGATGAGCGCAAGGCACGTGAAATTGCATTGTTCCGTCAGGGTAAATTCCGTGACGTGAAACTGGCTAAAGCACATGCGGCCAAGCTTGAAAACATGTTCGAGAAAATGGGGGAAGTTCAATCCCTACCGCTGATTATCAAGGCGGATGTACAGGGTTCGCAGGAAGCGCTGTCCCAATCGCTCGCCAAGCTGTCAACGGATGAAGTAAAAGTTGGCATCATTCACAGCGCAGTGGGTGGCGTAACAGAATCCGATGTGAATTTAGCACTCGCTTCCAAGGCGGTCATTATCGGCTTTAATGTGCGCGCCGACGCGCAAGCACGCAAGTTGGCGCAAAGCAGTGGCGTTGATATTCGTTATTACAACATCATTTACGATGCGGTTGATGAGATCAAAGCCGCAATGTCTGGCATGCTCGCTCCTGAGAAAAAAGAACAAGCCTTGGGCTTGGTGGAAATTCGCCAAGTATTCCGTATTTCCAAAGTGGGCACTGTTGTCGGCTGTTATGTGTTAGAAGGTCAAATCAAGCGCAACGCGCAAGTGCGGGTGATTCGCGCCGGTGTCGTGATTCATACGGGTGAGTTGGATTCACTCAAGCGCTTCAAAGACGACGTGAAAGAAGTGAAGTCCAGTTTTGAGTGCGGCCTATCGCTTAAGAACTTCAATGAGCTGAATGAAGGCGACCAACTGGAAGCTTTTGAAGTGATTGAAGTCGCGCGCACCCTTTAAAGTCGATCCATGCCCAAGGACGCATCTCGCCCGCGCCGTGTTGCTGAACAAATTCAGCGCGAACTAGCCGAGTTGATACAGCTTGACCTCAAAGACCCGCGGGTGGGCATGGTCACGCTGACAGGTGTGGAAGTCAGCGCCGATTATGCTCATGCAAAAGTGTATTTCTCCCTACTCGGTGACCAGGCGCGCATCAATGAGGCGCTCAAGGGGCTGAATTCAGCAGCAGGTTTTTTACGTTCACAAGTTGCACATCGCATGAAATTGCGAGTGATGCCCATGCTGCATTTTGTGCACGATATCTCCATCGAGCAAGGCGCACGGCTCGATAAGCTCATCGCCGATGCCGTTGCAGATGATGCACGGCATCCTTCAGACGACTGATTCTCCTGGAATTTCTTTGAACACGAAGCGCATCAAACGCAGCGTGAGCGGCGTCCTGTTGCTCGATAAGCCGGTGGGAATTACGTCCAATACCGCTTTGCAAATCGCGAAACGTTTGTACCGTGCCGCCAAGGCAGGGCATACCGGAATTCTTGACCCGATGGCCAGCGGCTTACTTCCCTTATGCTTTGGCGAAGCCACTAAGTTTGCCCAATACCCAACGGATGCAGATAAAACCTATGAGGCCGTGGTCAAGTTGGGTGAGACCACAGATACCGGCGATGCGGAAGGACAAATCTTGCAGCGGCGGATTGTGGCGGTTGGGCGCGCCGAAATAGAGCGCGTGGTGCAGCAGTTTAGCGGCCCCAGTATGCAAATGCCGCCGATGTATTCTGCGCTCAAGCATCAGGGGCAACCTTTGTACAAGTATGCGCGACAAGGTATCGTAATTGAGCGCGCACCGCGCTCGATTACGGTGCGCCAAATTGAGATACTAAATATTGATGCTGATAAGTTCACGATCCGCGTTGCTTGCAGCAAAGGAACCTATATTCGTGTGCTGGCGGAGGATATTGGAGAACAGCTTGGTTGCGGCGCACATCTGATTGGTTTACGCCGAACTCGGGTCGGTGCGTTTGAGTTGCGTGACGCTATCACGCTGGATGCGCTAGAGGCTTTTCCCGAAGCAGAACGAGATACGGCATTACAGCCTGCGGACTGTTTGGTAGCTGGATTGCCGGAGATTGTGTTGGAACAAGACGTAGCTTACTACCTACGCCAAGGCCAAGCAGTTTGGCTACCCAAGTTGGTTATCCATGAGCGGTATAGAATATACGATGAAAAACATATATTTATAGGAGTTGGCGAGGTGGGGGATGAGGGTAAACTCCAGCCGTCGCGGCTGGTCGTACAGCGTTAACTCAATAGAACAATGCACGAAAAAAGCTTGTTAAAATGCCGTGTTAGCGGGTAGAATGCGCGTTTTCCGTCGGAGCTAGACAGACATGGCTGTAACCACCGCAGACAAAGCAAAAATCGTTGGCGATTATCAACTCGCGCAAGGCGACACGGGTTCGCCCGAAGTGCAGGTTGCACTGATGACCGCTCGTATTAACCACCTCACTGGCCACTTCAAAGACCATGTGAAAGATCATCACTCCCGTCGCGGACTGCTCAAGTTGGTGAGCAAGCGGCGTAAGCTGTTGGACTATTTGAAGCGCGGCAGCGTTGATCGTTATCGCACGCTGATCGAGCGACTCGGTCTGCGCAAATAATCAAAAAAGGCGCGATGCATATCGCGCCTTTTTGTTTCTCCCCTTTTGTTTGTTACTCAATGGCCCGCAGTGCGGGCTAAATTATTAGAGGACTCCATCTTGCCACACGTCAAAAAAACCTTTGCCTATGGCAAACACCAAGTGACTCTGGAAACCGGTGAAATCGCTCGCCAAGCAAGTGGCGCCGTGATCGTGAATATGGACGATACTTGCGTCCTGGTCACCGTTGTTGGCCAAAAAGAAGCCAAGCCGGGCCAAGACTTCTTCCCGCTTACCGTTGATTATCAAGAACGCACTTACGCAGTCGGCAAAATCCCCGGCGGCTTCTTCCGTCGAGAAGGCCGTCCGTCCGAGAAAGAGACGCTGACATCGCGCTTGATTGACCGTCCTTTACGCCCCTTGTTTCCCGACAGCTTTTATAACGAAGTTCAAATTGTTGCGACGGTTATTTCGTGCAATCCAGAAATTGATCCAGACATCCCTGCCCTGATTGGCGCATCTGCCGCGATGGCTATTTCCGGCATTCCCTTTACCGGCCCGATTGGTGCAGCGCGCGTTGCTTATATCGACAATCAATACGTACTCAATCCTACCAAGACCGAGTTGGCAAGCACCGACCTGAATCTGGTTGTGGCAGCTACGGCACATGCGGTTTTGATGGTCGAGTCCGAAGCCAAAGAATTATCGGAAGAAGTGATGCTCGGAGCAGTCGTGTACGGCCATGAGCAAATGCAAGTTGTCATCAACGCGATTAACGAGCTCGTCGAAGAAGCTGGTAACGAGCCTTGGGATTGGGCACCTGCAGAAAAAGATATGGCCCTTTCCGAGCGCGTTGCTCAATTGGCTGAAGTCGCATTGCAAGATGCTTATCGCATCACCCAGAAACAAGCGCGTACGGTAAAAGTGGATGAGATTCGTGATTGCGTGTTTGCCGAATTGATTACCCCCGATTTGGATTCCGCCAAGCAGAACATGGTGAAATCACTCTTCTTTGAATACGAGGCCAAGACTGTGCGTAGCCGCATCCTGGCGGGTGAGCCACGTATTGATGGACGCGACACACGTACGGTTCGTCCAATTACCATTCGCACCGGTGTATTGCCGCGCACACACGGCTCAGCGTTGTTTACTCGTGGTGAAACCCAGGCGTTGGTCGTGGCTACCCTCGGCACCGCTCGTGACGCGCAAAAAATCGACGCACTCGATGGCGATTTCTCCGATCCATTCATGCTGCACTACAACATGCCTCCGTACGCTACCGGTGAAACTGGTCGCGTGGGTACGCCGAAGCGGCGCGAGATAGGCCATGGCCGCTTAGCCAAACGCGCACTGGTGGCAGTACTACCGAGTGGGGATAACTTCAGTTATGCAATTCGTCTCGTGTCTGAAATCACCGAATCTAATGGCTCCAGTTCTATGGCCTCAGTGTGCGGCGGCTGTCTCGCATTGATGGACGCTGGCGTGCCGGTTAAGGCGCATACCGCTGGTATAGCAATGGGCCTGATTAAGGATGGCAATCGCTTTGCGGTGCTGACCGACATTTTGGGTGATGAAGATCATCTGGGTGATATGGATTTTAAAGTGGCGGGCACTGAAAACGGTATCACCGCGCTACAGATGGATATCAAAATAGACGGCATCACGAAAGAAATTATGCAGGTAGCACTCTCCCAGGCACGTGAAGGCCGCATGCATATCCTGGGTCATATGAAACAAGCTGTGCCGCAAGTGCGTACCGAGCTTTCCGATTTCGCGCCACGCATGATTCAGATCAAAATCAATCCTGAAAAAATTCGTGACGTGATCGGTAAAGGTGGTGCTGTGATCCGTGCGCTAACCGAAGAAACGGGTACTCAGATTGATATCAACGAAGATGGCACTGTGACAATTGCTTGTCACAGTATCGAAGCAGGCAACGCAGCGAAGAAGCGTATCGAAGACCTGACGGCAGAAGTGGAAGTAGGCCGCACTTATGAAGGCACCGTGCTTAAGTTGCTCGATTTTGGCGCGATCGTGAGTGTGTTGCCAGGCCGTGACGGTTTGTTGCATATCTCTCAAATTGCTCATGAGCGCGTCAACACCGTGGCTGAGCACCTCAAAGAAGGGCAAAGCGTACGTGTAAAAGTGCTGGAAGCCGACGAAAAGGGCCGTTTGCGCCTGTCAATGAAAGCACTGCTGGAAGCTCCAGCGCCAGCTGAGTCGAAGCCTGAGCAAGCTTAAACGCTTTTGATTTAACGCGAAAAAAGGCGGTCAATGACCGCCTTTTTTATTTCTATTGAAGAGTAAGAACCGACTATTTCAATGAATCCAAAAAACCTTGCCACCAACGTTTGCGGCTTTGCGCTACAACGACTGGGTGGAGTTCCGAGGGCGGTATTAAGCTCATCACCCAACCGGGTAGCGGTGGATTTTTGGATGAGCCACAGGAAGAGCCTAAGTGGTTTGGATCGTAAATCTTGATAAAACTGGGTTTTTCTAAATTATCGGCATACACGATGCCGCAATAGTTTTCTTGATGATCTTGGCGCAACAAATTATCGAGATATTGTATGAATTTATTTACGTGCTCAGCATTGGCGGGTTGCGTTGGCATTTCCGAGCCTACGGCGTATAAATACCAGTTAGCCGTTACGTCCACTTTCCCCCAAAACTGCGTGAGTTGATCCCAGGTCATGATGCCGTAGAGCATGCCATAGAGAGCACGTTGAAACGGGTCATCGACGGTTTGGAGGACGGCAGTCATATTTTTGAGGGGGCGCCGACATAGAATATGTCGGCGATGTTAGTTGAATCTACTTGGCTACTTGGCGCTCGCGCATCTCGTCCAGCGTTTTGCAATCGATGCACAAGGTTGCGGTAGGACGCGCTTCCAAACGCTTCAGGCCGATTTCAACGCCGCAACTTTCGCAATAGCCATATTCATTGGCTTCGATTTTGGCGATAGTTTCGTCAATCTTTTTAATCAGTTTGCGTTCACGATCTCGGTTGCGTAATTCCAGCGCCATATCGGACTCTTGGCTTGCACGGTCATTGGGGTCAGCAAAAACCGTAGCTTCGTCCTGCATGGTATGAACGGTGCGGTCGATGTCATGCGACAATTCCGCCTTCCACTCAGCCAAAATTTTGCGAAAATGCGTTTGTTGCCGCGCATTCATATAGGCCTCGCCTTTTTTAGGGGTGTAGGGGGCGAAAGTCTTGTGCAGTTCAGCGGACATCTTCAGTTTACCCATAGCAAAAATAAGATTTAATACCAGTTTTTCTGTTTTATCGCAAGTTTTCCACCGGACTTGAGAAAGAATCCCTTTGTTTATAGCGAGTCTTGGTCCGGAGATGACAGGAGATTAGCGTTGATGCATTTCATACGCTGAAAGAGTGTTTTGCAATAAGGTAGCGATAGTCATAGGCCCAACGCCACCCGGCACCGGAGTGATCCATGCGGCATGCTGTGCGGCAGATTCAAAATCGACATCACCGCAAATTTTACCGTCCGGTAACCGATTGATGCCGACATCGATAATGATCGTACCGGGGCTTATCCAAGCACCCTGAATCATTTTTGGTTTTCCGACTGCAACAACCAATATTTCGGCACTGCGAATATGTTGTTCTAAATTTTTAGTGGCGCTGTGCGTAACAGTCACGGTGCAACCAGCGAGTAAGAGTTCCAGCGCCATGGGGCGACCGACGATGTTGGACGCGCCAACTACCACGGCGTTTTTCCCGCGCAGCTCTACGCCAGTTGATTTCAGCAGTGTCATCGCGCCATAGGGCGTGCATGGGCGCAGTGTTGGCGTACGCTGCACCAATCGCCCAATATTGTATGGGTGGAAGCCATCTACGTCTTTATTCGGGTGGATGCGATCAATGACGGCGCGATCTGCGATATGCGGAGGTAGCGGAAGCTGGACCAAAATGCCATCTATGCTGAAGTCAGTATTGAGAGCATCAATTAGCTTGAGCAATTCTTCTTGCTTAGTATTGACAGGCAAATCATATGCGAGGGAATGGACGCCAGTCGTTTCGCATGCGCGGCGTTTGTTGCGCACATAAATAGCAGAAGCGGGGTTGTCCCCGACCAGTATCACCGCAAGGCCTGGCGGTCGTTGTCCAGCGTGGGTATAGGTTTCGACTTCCTGACGGATTTGCGTGAGCAATGCGTCCGCGATGGCCTTGCCGTTAATGATATGTGCGCTCATAGGAGGCGTGATTTTAAAGCATCATCCCGCTTATGGGGAGGCTCAGGCAGCTACTTCGATTGATTTTTATTGCTTCGAGCGTTATAGTGCCGTCCCTCGGGGTGTAGCGTAGCCTGGTAGCGCGCCTGCTTTGGGAGCAGGATGTCGGGAGTTCAAATCTCTCCACCCCGACCAGACATATAGCTGTGCTGAGTGCACGGCGTTTCCCCGGTGTCAGCCCGATACCATCTGCCCGTAGCTCAACCGGATAGAGCACCAGCCTTCTAAGCTGGGGGTTACAGGTTCGATTCCTGTCGGGCAGGCCATTCTTGATTTTCCA
>JAYVBU010000325.1:0-2258 GCA_043750335.1 Betaproteobacteria bacterium
AATACTGCACGGCCATCGCCACTACGCGAGAACGGCGTCTCACCCGCACCTTTCAAGTGCATATCCCAACGCTCGCCCCGGCTGTTTACCACCTCGCCCAGCAAAATCGCGCGGCCATCACCGAGTTGCGCTACAAAGTGGCCAAACTGATGCCCGGCATAGCACATCGCCAACGGCTCCGCGCCGGGGAGAACGCCGTGCCCGGAAAAATAGCGCGCAAACTCACTGCGTGCCACCTGTGCCGGGTCGAGGTCCAGCAGCGCAGCGGCAGCGGGATTAAAACTCACGACATGCGGATTAGGCAGCGGGGTGGGATTCAGTTTGGCGTGAAACTGCGCTGGCAAGCGCGCGTAGCTGTTGTCGAATTGCAAAGTTTCTAGCGTACGCAGCGGTGAAAAATGACGCTCCATGCTGATTATTCCTGACCTAAAAGCGGCGATTGTGGCTGGAGTCAGGGCAGAGAGCCAGAAATTTAAGTACCTGCAAAGATTAAGGTTTGATTGTTCACGAACATAAAAAAAGACCGCGCACTGCGCGGCCAAACTGCTCTCGCTTCTTTCGGTGCAAATTAACCGTAACGCACCGGCTTCAGCTCAATTTCTTCCACCTCACCCAACTCGAAAATTTCATCCATATTCATATTGCGCCGGTCAGGGTTTTTCCGACGATCCGTAAATACCAAACCATCCCTGGTCAAGAAGGGCGACATTGCATTAAAAGCATCCACCTTACGGCGATCATCCCGGGCGCGGCGTTCACTAGATAACATGATTCTTCCTCCTGTGCCCCCTGCGGCATGAAGGAGGTTTAGATGAAACATCGGCAATGATGGCGACATCTTTAACAACTTTTTCACGCCGACCGTACCGTAGAACGTGCGGCAACTGTACAACTGAGAACGGGCAAAGTGCAGCGCATTTTTGCGGACGAGGCACGAGATGGTTTCCGCTAATGGCAAAAATAGAAAACAGCACCGGTTGCAGTTTTGGGGAAGTCCTTGCAGGGTTAAATCCTATCCGGCACGATCATGCAACGCAGCACTGTTTGTCCTTCGCCCTGGCGTACGCGATTGCTGAGCCACCATATCGCGCCTTTTTTAACGCTCCAAAGCTGCTCCTCGCCACTCAGTAAAAATGCCGCCACTTGGCCTAGCGTTGGCTGGTGTCCAACCACTAAGACTGCACCACGGCTATCCGGCCAGCCTGCCTTCGTTAGCAACGATACCGAATCTCCGGTCAGACCCACCTCTTTTGCAGTTTCAAAATTGGTTCCAAGTGCCGCAGCAGTTTGCTGCGCGCGTACAGCGGGGCTGACCAGGATGCGTGTGGCTAGCGGTAGGCGCGGTGTGAGCCAAGCCGCCATGTACGCTGCTTGTTTTAAGCCCTTTTCGGTGAGCTTACGGTGGGCGTCGGGGTGTCCGTCATGTGCATCGGCATGTCGCCATAATATGAGATCCATCGCTGCTCCAAAACAGGGGAGTATCACACTCAAATGTTACACTGAACCATGCGTTTAACCCTGTTGATCCCCGGCCTGTTTCCCCTCCCCCTAGCCGCTGGCCTGTTCGACCGCTACCAAGATTTACCGGTCCCGGCGCTAGAATGGCTGTTCGCGCGCGGCGTTCGCGAGAGTGGCCCCGGCATGAGTCTGGAAGCATATTTACTGCATCGTTATGGCATCGACGATACGTTTCCGGTCGCCAGTCTGACTTATTTAGGCGATGGCGGCGCACCCGATACAGCTTATTGCTTGCGTGCCGACCCGGTACATCTACAAGCCCAGCGGGATCAACTCGCGCTGGTCGATGCGGGTGTCCTCGCGATTAGTGCTGCCGAGGCAAGCGCGCTCATCGAGTCACTCAATCTACATTTCAAACAAGACAATCTGCTCTTTATTTCGACAACGCCCACACGCTGGTATGTGGCGCTCGACACCGCACCCAACATGGTCACCCATCCCTTGTCTGCGGTAGCAGGAAAATCCATCAATGCATGCCTGCCCAGCGGCAAAGACAGCTTGCGCTGGAATCAGATCGCGACGGAAATTCAAATGCTATTGCATACGCATCCGGTGAATGAAGCGCGTGATGCACAAGACCTGCCTACTATTAACAGTGTGTGGTTTTGGGGCGGTGGGCTACTCCCCGACCTGCGTTCGAGCAAGCTGTTGGCGGAGCAACTCTGGGCGAACGATGCGCTCGCGCGCGGTCTTGCGCTCGCGACCCAGCACACACCACAGGCGCTCCCACCTAATTTTGA
>JAYVBU010000326.1:0-5070 GCA_043750335.1 Betaproteobacteria bacterium
GTGTAATCGAGCTCGGTGCCATCGACATAGGCGAGGCTTTTCGTATCGACGAATACTTTGACCCCGTTGCTCTCGAATACCTGATCCTCGTCTTTAGCATCGTCCACAAATTCGAGCACATAGGCTAAGCCGGAGCAGCCAGTGGTGCGTACGGCAAAGCGTAACCCCACCCCTTTGCCGCGCTTGGCGATGAAGTTTTTCACATGCGTGGCGGCTTTTTCAGTCAACGAGATCGCCATGTTTAACCTCGATCTATTTCGCCGCAGCAGCGGGAACCGCTGCTTCGCCATGCTTTTGCTTGTAGTCGGCGACAGCGGCTTTGATCGCATCTTCCGCCAGAATCGAGCAGTGAATTTTTACTGGCGGTAGGGCGAGTTCTTCCGCGATTTGAGTATTCTTGATCGACATGGCCTGATCCAGCGTTTTGCCCTTAACCCATTCGGTGACGAGTGAGCTGGATGCGATGGCGGAACCGCAGCCATAGGTTTTGAATTTTGCGTCTTCAATCAAGCCATCCTTGCCGACTTTGATTTGCAATTTCATTACGTCGCCGCAAGCGGGCGCGCCCACCATGCCAGTGCCGACATCGTCGTCTTCTTTGCCGAAGGAACCAACGTTACGGGGATTTTCATAATGGTCTAAAACTTTGTCGCTGTATGCCATGATTTTTCTCCTGCTAAATAATTAGTGAGCTGCCCACTGAATCGAATTGAGGTCGATGCCATCTTTGAACATCTCCCATAAGGGGGACAATTCGCGCAGTTTGCCTATTTTTCCTTTGACCAATTTGATGGTGTAGTCGATTTCTTCCTCGGTGGTATAACGGCCAATAGTGAAGCGAGTTGAGCTGTGCGCCAGTTCATCGTTGCGGCCTAAGGCGCGCAACACATAAGAGGGCTCCAGGCTGGCAGAGGTGCAAGCGGACCCGCTGGATACGGCGACATCCTTTATCGCCATGAGCAGTGACTCGCCCTCGACGAAATTGAAGCTGATGTTCAGGTTGTGCGGTACGCGGTTGTCCATATCGCCATTGACGTACACTTCTTCCATATCTTGCAGACCTACCAGCAGGCGGTCGCGCAGCATGCGAATGCGTTCGTTTTCAGTCGCCATTTCTTCGCGCGCGATGCGAAATGCTTCGCCCATGCCGACGATCTGGTGCGTGGCCAAGGTACCGGAGCGTAGTCCGCGCTCGTGGCCGCCACCATGCATTTGAGCTTCGAGGCGGATGCGCGGCTTGCGTCGAACGTACAGCGCGCCAATGCCTTTCGGGCCATAGGTTTTGTGTGCGGAGAAGGACATCAAATCGACTTTGAGTAGCTGTAGGTCGATCACGACTTTGCCCGTGGCCTGTGCGGCATCGACATGGAAAATAACGCCCTTGGCGCGGCAGATTTCGCCGAGTTGGGCGATGTCCTGGATCACGCCGATTTCATTGTTCACGTACAGAACGGAAGCCAAAATCGTGTCGGGCCGCAGCGCAGCCTTGAATGCTTCGATATCGACCAAACCATTGCTTTGCACTGGTAGATAGGTGACTTCGAAGCCTTGACGCTCTAATTCGCGCATGGTGTCGAGCACAGCTTTATGTTCGGTTTTCAAGGTAACGAGGTGCTTGCCCTTGCCTTGATAAAAATGCGCTGCACCCTTGATTGCGAGGTTGTTGGATTCTGTCGCGCCCGAAGTCCAGACGATTTCTTTCGGGTCGGCATTTATCAGTTTGGCTACTTCATCGCGCGCTTCTTCCACGGCTTTCTCCGCTTCCCAACCAAAAGGGTGGGAGCGCGAAGCTGGGTTGCCAAAGTGCTCGGTCAAATAGGGAATCATCTTGGCCGCTACACGTGGATCCACTGGTGTGGTCGCGGAGTAGTCTAGATAAATAGGGGTCTTCACCATCTTTGCTGTCCTTCAATAAGATCGTTTATGCGGTTGCTACGTTGGTGATGCGTTTGTCTTTCATCACCGTAATTTTGTCTGTTGGGGTGTTTTGTGTCGCAACTAAATTGGCTAGAGATACTGCTTCTAGGTATTCGTAAATGTGTTTGTTTAGCCCAGTCCAGAGATCGTGCGTCATGCAGCGATGATCGTCCAGGCAGTTGCCTAAGCCGCCGCATTGAGTCGCATCGACTGGCTCATCCACGGCGCGAATGATTTCGGCAACAGAAATTTCACCGCAGCCCCGCGCTAGGCAATAGCCGCCGCCCGGGCCGCGTACGCTATCTACTAAGCCATTACGGCGCAGTTTGCCGAACAATTGCTCTAGATAAGAAAGCGAAATCTTCTGGCGATCACTGATCCCGGCCAGGGTGACAGGGCCGTGACCATCGCGCATGGCCAAATCCAGCATCGCGGTTACTGCAAATCGTCCTTTGGTGGTCAGTCTCATCGTGAATACCCCTGTTTAGGCAGAATTTTATAGGGAGAGGTTAACGTTCCCTACTAATTTAGTCAACTATTTTGTTGAGGTAGTTCACGTCAAACTTTTCTTCGGCTACAGAAACCGAATTGATGTCCACACCAAGCTGTTCTAAAGCTTTTATAATCAGTTGCATACGCTTGTCATTGAGCGCCGTGTGGTCGATGATAGCGTGGATCGCTTTGACCACTGGATCGTTCATGTCCTGGCTAATGGCATAGGCCGAAAAGCCCATTTTTTCAGCCGTTTCGGCCCTGATTTTAGCTTGGTCGTTATCCAGAATACGGGCCGGGATTCCAACGGCGGTAGCACCGGGCGGGACATCTTTCACCACGACCGCATTGGAGCCGACCTTGGCGTTTTCACCGATGGTGATTGGCCCTAGAATTTTCGCCCCTGCGCCGATGACCACGCCACGCGCCAGGGTGGGGTGGCGCTTGCCCTTGTTCCAACTGGTTCCGCCCAGGGTCACGCCGTGATAGAGAGTGCATTCATCGCCGATTTCGGCGGTTTCGCCCACTACGACACCCATGCCGTGGTCGATGAATACGCGGCGACCAATAGTGGCACCGGGGTGGATTTCAATGCCGGTAAACCAGCGCCCGAGGTAGGACAGGAATCGCGCTAGCCAGCATAAGCCATGCGTCCACAGGAAATTTGCCAGACGATGAACCAGTAGCGCATGCACCCCGGGATAGGTGGTGAGCACCTCAAAAGTCGATCGAGCCGCCGGGTCGCGTTCAAAAACGACCGCTATGTCTTCGCGCAGATGGTTGAACATTTGCCTGAGCCGGTAAGTAAGCTGATTATTATATTTTAACTCGACTAATTCAGTCCACTTTCTATTTAACGTTCAAATTTATGGATTTAAGCATGCCCATCAGGATGTTCAGCTCTTCTTTTTCGAGCACTGTGCGTGCGTATAAGCGACGTACTCTAGGCATGAGGCGTTTAGGGTTATTGGGGTCAAGAAACTGTATGCGGACTAGGGTTTCTTCCAGCCTTTTGTAAAAAAGTTCGATGTCGTCCAAGCGCGCCAACTCGACGGGCGCTTGTTCGGTCGAAGGGGCGGCGAGCCAAGCCATACGCAGCTCATACGCCATGATTTGCACGGCGCTGGCGACATTGAGCGAGGTGTAGGCTTCGTCGGTGGGAATGGAAATCATGAGCTGGCATTTGCCCAGCTCTTCATTCGAGAGGCCATAAGCCTCGTTGCCAAACAGCAGCGCTACTTCTTGCGTGGCAGCAATTTGAACTAGGCGCTGCGCCGCTTCGCGTACATCAACGCAACTATGGCCCATGTGCCGCTTGCGCGCGGTTAAGCCTGCCGCAAACACGCAGCCCGTCAACGCTTCGTCCAGCGTGGCGTGGACTTGGGCGTTTTGCAGCAGGTCTTTCGCATCGCAGGCTAGGGCGTCGGCGTCGGCATGGGGAAAGCGTTTTGGCTCAATCAGGTGCAAGCGCTGCAAGCCCATGGTTTTCATGGCGCGCGCAGCGGACCCGATATTGCCGGGGTGGCTAGTGTGATCGAGCAGGATGCGGATATTGGATAGCGGTGTCGGCGTGTTTTTCATTTAAAATGGCGATTCTGTTCTTTAAAGTCAAATCGAGAAGGTTTACATGTCCCCGATGTTATCAATTGCGGTGAAGGCCGCCCGCCGCGCTGGTTCTCTTATTAATCGCGCAACCCAAGATGTGGATTTACTCACTGTCGAGCGTAAAGGCGTCAGTGATTACGTGAGCGAGGTGGATAGGATGGCGGAACAAGCCATTATTGAAGTCTTGCTGGAGGCTTATCCCGGTCACGCAATTTTAGCAGAAGAGGGTGGGGCGCAAGGTGACTCCGATTATCTGTGGGTGATCGACCCGCTCGATGGCACGACGAATTTTCTGCATGGTTTCCCTCAGTTTGCTGTTTCTATCGGCTTGCAAATCAAGGGCGTGTTGAGTCTGGCCGTGGTGTATGACCCCACGCGTAACGAGCTTTTTACCGCCGAGCGTGGGCGCGGCGCGCATCTTAATGATCGCCGTTTGCGCGTGAGCAAACAAACGCGTTTGCAGGACGCTTTGATCGGCACTGGCTTTCCTTACCGCGATTTTTCTTATCTGGATGACTATCTCAAAATGTTCCGCGAACTGTTGCCTAAGACGGCGGGGTTGCGTCGTCCCGGCTGCGCCTCGTTGGATTTGGCCTATGTCGCGGCCGGGCGCTACGACGGGTTCTGGGAAGCGGGCTTAAAACCATGGGATATGGCGGCGGGCGTGCTCTTGATTCAGGAGGCGGGCGGTTTGGTGACTGATTTTGATGGCGGCGAAAATTACCTGGCCACCGGCAATGTCGTGGGCGGCAATCCTAAAGTGTTTTCGCAGCTATTGCAGGTGATTCAGCCGCATATGTCGGCGCGCTTGCGCGCTCACTTACTTTAAGTGTCTTGCGTACCGTAGCTGACCTCAATCTCGCGCGGGCAAGAGGTGAGCAGGTCAATCAGGTGCTCGGCGGGGACGCCGTAAAACTCTTTAATGAAGCGGTGAAAGCGCCGCTCGTGAAAATCGAGATGCGCTTCAAATGATTCCATCAGCTCGCGCACGAGCGGCAAGGCCTGTTCGGGCGGTAGCGAATGTAGAAATAAACGGCCATTCAGTCGAAAGCCGTT
>JAYVBU010000327.1:0-2250 GCA_043750335.1 Betaproteobacteria bacterium
GCGACGTACTGCTAGCCGGGCTTAACGATTAAGCCGAGCTGCCGCTGCTACGAAGCGAGCATCCATTGGGTCGCCGCTTCGTAATCGGCAAAAACTTCGATATCGGCATCCACGAAAAACCGTTGCACCCAAGCCGTCCAGGTGATCCATTGGTCTTCGGTGACCACCGCCACCTTGCCAAATTCGCGTTCGTGGGCGCGGGTGAATTTGATTTCCTCCCACATTACATCCACGGTGTAGTTGACCATATCACGCAGGTCGATGAGCAGATCCACGCGGCCTTTGAGCTGGATGCCGTGCAAGATGCGATCTTCAAATTGTTTGAAGTCGGCCAGCGTAAATTCGCCCAACACGGCGATGCTAATCAGATTGTTTTTAACGTCGATAGTAATCATGAGGGTTGCTTTCGTGTGGTGTTTTTAAACTATAGAGCACTGCGTATGCATGGTACAGCACACGGAGACTATTGTTTTGGACGCCAAAAAGCACTCAGCACACCGCTGGCGACGATCAAACCGATGCCCAGCCAAGCGAGCGGCGAGAGCCATTCATCCCACAGCAGAATGCCAAACAGGCTGGCGAAAATTACTGTGCTGTAGGCGAAGCTGCCGACCACCAGCGTATCGCCGATGCGATGGGCGCGGGTCATGGCGAGTTGGGCCAAGGTGGCGGTTGTCCCTAAACCCAAGAGGATGGGCAGCGTATCCCAACTCAGTGCATGGAACTGGTGCAGAACCATCCACGACCCCGCGCCGAGTGTGCAAAATAAGGTGAAATAAAACACCACGCGCCACTCTGGTTCGCCCGTGGCGCCGAGTTGTTTGACGTTTAGGTAGGCAATGCCAGCCAAAAAACCAGAAGCGAGTCCCATCAAGCCCGCAGTGAGTTGTGCAGCATGCAAGCTCGGGCGCAGCAGTAGCACGACGCCGGCAAAGCCCAACAGAATCGCACCGATCAGCCGCCAGTGTGGCCTTTCTTTGAGCCAGAGCGTGAGCAGTAGTGCGAGGAAAAGCGGTGAGGTGTAGTTGAGCGTGATCGCAGTCGCGAGCGGTAGCGCACTGATCGCGTAGAAAAATAAAATCAGCGCGATGAAACCGGACAAGCCGCGCCAGACATGGCTTACAACATGCGGCGTTGCGAGCGATAACCCCTTCATGCGGACTAGGCCATAGATGACGACGAGGCCGATAAATGAGCGATAAAACACCAATTCGGCACTGGAGAAATACGCGCTGCCTAATTTGACGAACACGCCCATCACGCCGAATAACAATCCGGCTACAACCATCCAGCCGGATTTCATGATTTATTTATTCAAATGCGGCGTGAGTTGCCGCCGTAAAAATTCGTGGAAATGCACCAAGCCGTCTTCCATCGGCGATTGATACGGCCCCGCTTCATTGTCGCCGCGCTGCCATAAGGCTGTGCGCCCATCTTGCATGCGCTGGCAGATTTCGTCGTCTTCGATTGCGGTTTCGCGATAAGCGGCTTGCTCCGCTTCGACGAATTCACGTTCGAATAGTGCGATGTCTTCCGGGTAGTAAAACTCGACCACATTGACGCAGGATTCAACCGAGGTCGGCCACACCGTGCTTACCACCAGCACATGCGGATACCACTCCACCATAATATTCGGGTAGTAGGTGAGCCAGATCGCGCCGTGCGAGGGGGCTTTACCGGCCTGGTATTTCAGCACCTGTTCGTGCCATTTTTGATAGATGGGCGAGCCGGGCTTGGACAGCGCTTTGTGCACGCCCACCGTTTGTACGCTATACCAATCGCCATATTCCCACTTCAGCTCGTCGCAATTCACAAAATGGCTCAAGCCGGGGTGGAAAGGCGCGACGTGATAGTCCTCGAGATAGACCTCGATAAAGGTTTTCCAGCTAAACGGATGATGATCGATCTTCACCGAATCCAACATATAGCCGGAAAAATCCAAATCCTTCAGTACGCCCAGGTTTTTTAAATCCTGCGCGATTTTGCGCGGGCCGGTAAACAGCAGACCGTTCCAGTTTTGCAGCTCGGTCTTGCCGAGATTCAGGCAAGGGTTGCCGGGGAAATGCGGCGCGCCCAGCAGCTTGCCGCTCATATCGTATGTCCAGCGATGCAGTGGACACACGATGTTTTTGGCGTGGCCGCGCCCGTTGAGCATCAAGGCTTGGCGATGGCGGCAGACATTGGAAAGTAGCTCGATGCCGTGCTCGTTGCGTACCAGCGCGCGGCCCTGATCCGGCCAATCGAGGACAT
>JAYVBU010000328.1:0-2246 GCA_043750335.1 Betaproteobacteria bacterium
CGCAGCCAGATACGCTGTTACAAGAAGGGGATGCGCTGGTCTTGCTCGGACGGCCAGCGGCCTTGGCCGCTGCCGAGCTGAGGATAAAGGGCGATTAGAAAAGGGATGCGCCGCCGCAGACGGTGGCTGTAGTATCAATCGACCAAGTAGAGGGGCTGCTTCCAGTTAGACAAGAAGCCGACGTGGAGGAGCCGAAAGTGCTAAAGCGGAAAGTGCCAGCTTCAGGTGTGCCATCGTCAACCTTGCGATCAACTTCCGCTAGCACGGTTGCTGGAATGTTTGACCCGGTTTTAATGTTGGTTACTTTGCTTGTTCCTGCACCAGAAAATGTGCCATCCCAAACGATTTGCAGCAAGCCGCCAAACGGGTTGAGTGGTGAATTGGATGAGGTGGCGGAATTGCCGGTACCGGCATAATTTCCGGTGATGAAACCAGCCTTTGATAAGTGATACCACGCACAGATATCTTCGCTGGTAGAGCCGGAAGATGAGGCGATAATCAGGCCATTACCATCACCTCCGCAACCAGTTGTTCCTGCGCCGGGAATGTTTGCCGCTGCACTAGCGGCTAAATAATCACCCGGAACCCCTCTGTAGCGATCTTGAAAGCCGAAGTAGGCTGCCTTGATACCGTCTTGTTGCGCGATTACATTACGTACTCGCGCATTCTGAATCAACTCCTGTCCCTTCAACACGCCGCCGAGTAGGAGGCCGATGATGACGAGGACGATCGCAATTTCAATCAGGGTAAAACCTTGCTGCTGTTTACGCATTGCATGGCCCTCTTGTTTGGGGTTATCGAAGATGGCTTAAACAGATGCAAGAATAATGCCATATAACTTGGCAGTAATATTTATAGCTATTTGTTTTTAAAACAGGTAATTGCGAATAGTGGGGAAGTGATCCCTGAGTGGGAAAGTCGAATTTTCAACGCGCCTGCTGAGCTTTCGACAATTTGGCGGCTAGTTCCATGTAACGCTGAGTCAAGAAATGTTTTTCTTGCGGGTCATGAATGTTGTCGCTAGCGAGCAGTGCGCCCAGTTCGATTTTTGCCGCCTCTAATTCACCCATGTCTTCCAAAATAAAAATGGGCATTTGGTTTGCCCAACTCAGCGCCGTCCCGCCCGCCTTTTCTTGGATCGCGCGCGCATAGAGGAGCGCTAAAGGCAGATCGTGCAGCCGGTGTTTGGCGATGAGCGCAGCATGTGCCAGATAGCGCCAGCGGTGTTCGGGGTCACGTAAAAATTGGCGGTAAGTAAAATCAAGCATCAGGCGTTGCTTGCTTGCATCGGGCACTTGGGCGTAGAGGTGGCTCGCCATCAACAGCGGATAATTTGCGCGTTGATCCAAGTCGAGGATCAGATTGAGCCAAGCAGTCAGCTTTATATAATCCAGCGCTGCGAAGGGGATGCTGACACCGGCTTGATTGTCGAAGGCCTGTAAGCGCAGCGCCGTCAGACCCGCTAACGTGATCGGTTCACCCAGGCTGGCGAGTTGCGCTGACGTGGCGCTGGGCGGCGACGGTAAGTCCTCTGCGCGCGCGATGGGCATGGGCTGCATGGCGCGCAAGCTGATTTGCAGCGCGAGCAAAAGGACGCCGACGGTCAGCACGGGAGGCGGTACTGCTTGGAGCGTTCGTTCTGCCATTTTTGATTGTTTCACCACGGAGTACGCGGGGTTTAAAAGCGTGAACCGTCAAGCAAAAAGCAAGTGAATTACCTTCGTGCTAAAGATTCTTCCGATACATATCAAACATCGCCGCTGCCGTGACCAGCGCGCTGAAAACCAGTGCTTGTAGCGCCAGGGGGCCGAGCGCGGTGCTGGCGCCATCGACCAGCCAACTAGTTTTCGCGAATTCGTCCAGGCGCGGCAGCAGAAGTGCTAAGGCATCCAGCAGGCCGGTCAAGTAGCGATGCGTGAGGGACGCCGCATCCAGACTCGCATGGCTGATGAGCTGCAAGGCAGCAAGGCTTTTGGCCAGCAAATAAAAGCCGATGGTGAACGCCAATCCGGCGGCGACGCTGCGCAGACTGATGCCACAAAATACGCTCACAGCGGCGATGATCCAGGCTTCTAGTAGCAGCGATGTGGTCCACGCGAGCCAGACTGCGTTGGGCGTGAGTAGCGCCAGCGGTAGCGCGCAAGACAATCCGATGAGGCTGGCCACACCCGCCATGCCCAAGCATTTACCGAGGACAAAGTGACTGCGCGGCAAATCGAGCGCGAGTAGGAGCGCGGGGCTTTTGT
>JAYVBU010000329.1:0-2245 GCA_043750335.1 Betaproteobacteria bacterium
AGCGACGCTAAGAGCAAGCTAATAGTTGTTTTCATGCATAAACTCCTTGTAATGGGTGAAATGAAATCGAGGCACACACTCGATGACTGCATCCTAGCCGCCGACTGTAAACAATCTGTTTCGCAATCATCTTTAATTGTAAAAAGATGTAACCGAAGCGACTCACAGCAACATCTCGTCACATTCTGCTTCTCCGCGCGCGTTGCTGCCATTAGCATACGCAGCATGAATCCATCTCCACACCGCTTACTCGTCGTTGACGACGATATCCGCCTCCGCGCATTGCTCGACAAGTATCTCTCTGAGCAAGGCTTTACCGTTGAATCAGTGAATGACGGCCCGGAGATGGATAAAAAACTCGCGCGCAATCGCTTTGATTTAATCGTGCTCGATCTCATGCTACCCGGTGAAGACGGCTTGGCAATTTGCCGCCGTTTACGCGGCAAGGGCGAGCCCATTCCCATCATCATGCTCACCGCCAAGGGCGACGAAATTGATCGTATCGTCGGCCTGGAGATGGGCGCGGACGATTACCTGCCAAAGCCATTCAACCCGCGCGAATTGCTTGCACGCATCCACGCCATTTTGCGCCGCCAAGCGCCCGTTTTGCCCGGCGCACCGGAAGCCCAAGGGCATGTGCGCTTTGGCCCGTTCCAACTCGATCTGGCGACGCGCGGCCTGAGCAAAGATGGCACTGCGCTCTCGCTCACCACTGGCGAATACGCCCTGCTCAAGATATTCACTACCCATGCCCGCCAACCTTTATCGCGCGACAAATTAATGGCCTTGGCGCGCGGGCGCGAACATGAAGCATTCGACCGCAGCATCGACGTGCAAATCTCTCGTCTGCGCAAGCTAGTCGAAGACGACCCGGCCAAACCACGCTACATTCAAACCGTGTGGGGCTTCGGCTACGTCTTTGTGCCCGACGGGACACCCGCGCCTTGAAACTACTGCCACAAAGCCTACTCTGGCGCACCGTGCTGCTGCTCGCACTGTTGATCGTCATAAGCCAATTACTCTGGTTCGGTATGGTGCGCTGGCTAGACCGAGAGCCGCGCGCCAAACAAATCGCCCAACAAGCCGCCAGCGTCGTGCAGTTGACACGCACTGCGCTGATATCGGTACACCCCATTAAGCGGCGCTTTTTTCTAAAGCAAATGCATCAGCAAGAAGGCATCCGCATCTACCCCGCTCTGACTGACGAGCCCGCGGCCATTCAAGAAAAACGCCCCTTCCTGAAACTGGTTCAAAAGCACATCAAGCAACGACTTGGCGAAGAGACACAAGTCTCATTCGGGCGGCGCGGCGTTGTCGGTCTCTGGGTCAGCTTCAAAATTGACGATGACGAATACTGGGTCGCCATGCCGCGTGTGCAAGTGGAGCGCGTCACGCCGCAGCAATGGTTTCTATGGGGTGCGTTGAGTCTGACGCTAGCGCTGATCGGCGCGTGGTACATCGCCTCGCGTATCAATCGCCCGGTGCAAGCTTTATCCAAAGCGGCGGAACAAATTGGCCTAGGCGAACGCGCCGACCCGATCCCCGAACAAGGCCCCGCCGAGTTACGCAGCCTGACGCGCGGTTTCAATCAAATGAAAGCCGACCTTATACGCCTACAACAAGCGCGCACCATCATGCTGGCCGGCATCTCGCACGACCTGCGCACCCCACTCACCCGCTTGCGCCTAGCGGTGGAATTACAAGAAGGCAAAATCGACAACGAAATCCAAACCGGCATGGTGCAAGACATCGAAGACATGGACGCCATCATCGGTCACTTCCTCGACTTCGCACGCGGCCTGGAAAGCGAACCGTTGACAGCAGTGAATTTAAACGCACTGATAGAAGAAACCTGTGCCCGCTACGCGCGCAACGGAAATGCCATCGCCACCGCACTCAGCGCGCTGCCCCAACTCGCGCTGCGCCCGCTCGCCATGCAACGCCTATTGAGCAACCTACTAGACAATGCCTTCAAGCATGGCGGCACAGAAACCACTATCCATACCGCCCTCAACGGCAAACTCACCACACTCTCCGTGCTTGATCGCGGGCTAGGTATCGCGGCAGATAAAGTGGACGCCGCGCTGCAACCATTCTCGCGCCTGAGCACCGGGTGCTGCAGCCCAGTCGGCGCAGGCTTAGGGCTAGCCATCGTAGATCACATCGCCCGCATGCACGGCGGCAAACTTGAATTACTCAACCGAGTTGGCGGGGGATTAGAAGCGCGGGTCACACTGCCGTGTAC
>JAYVBU010000330.1:0-10876 GCA_043750335.1 Betaproteobacteria bacterium
AAACAGTGGGGAGCGCAACACGTGCGCGAGTTTAAGATCGGCATAGGGCAGCACGAGAAATTCCAGCAGGGCGCTCAGGTCGCGCGCTTCGAGTGTTTCGAGCAAGCCGCCTTTGCGCGAGGTGAGAAATGGAATGCCTGCTTGTTTGAGCGCATCTTCGTACACGCGCAAATGCGTACGCATGCGCGTGAGCAGCATGATGTCGCGGTACTCGGCGTTGCGCCGTGTGCCTTTCTCGGTAATCGCCCATTGGCCGACGATGGCTTGGATGCTGCTGGCGATGTGTGCCGCTTCGCGCTGGTGTGCCGATTCGGTGGCGTCTGCCAGCGGCGTGGTGAGCGGGTTGCGTATGCCCGTGTGCGCCGTTTCGCTCGCCTCGACTTTGGGTTCCAGCGGCAACAGCCATACCTGGCCGGGTAATGTGGTTTGGTGCGCGTGGTGCGCTTGGAAGGGTGTGAAGGCGGGCTCTGCCGAAAATAAACGGTTCACTACATCGAGGATCGGCTGCGCGTTGCGCCACGATGCGTCTTGCGTCAAATGCTGCGCGCAGAAATGTTCGCCCAGGTCTTGTTTGGCCAGATCATACAAACGCGCATCCGCCCCGCGAAAGCGATAGATGGATTGTTTGGGATCGCCCACCACAAACACGCGCGGTGTGCGCTCAGCGCCCACGGCGGCGTCAAACCAACTCTTGAGAATTTGCCACTGCAAGGGGTTGGTGTCTTGAAACTCGTCGAGCAGGATATGCCGGTAGCGCGCATCCAGCTTGTATTGCATATAGGCGGCGTGATCGTCTTCGGTGAGCAAGGCGTGGGTGCGGTATTCGATGTCGGTGAAATCGAGCACGGCGCGCGCGTCTTTCAATTTTTGATACTGATCGAGCAAGGCTACGCCACATAGGAGCGCGTCGCGGTTGAAGCGCAGCACGCCTTGTTCGGTCAGCGTGGTTCTGGCTTGGCTCAGACGCGCGGTGATGCGCTCGTTGAGTTGGACGTAGTGTGCTTCGCCATCTGCTTTTAAACGATCTGCGCGCGCCTTGCTGGTTTTGCGCGAGTAGGGTTCGCCGTCCAGTTTGAAAAAGGCGCGGCAAATTTTATCGAAGCGCAGGTGCAGGTCGGATTCGTCCAGTCCATCGCGAATCGTAGCGGCATGGCGCAGATCAGCGTCCGTGCTATTTTTTTCGAGGAGCAAGGAAAATTTATCCAGCGAGGCGATGAGTCGTTCGTCCGCAAACAGCGGTTCCAGCACCGGCTCATCGAAACTGACGCCTAACGCGTCCTGCAACTGGTCGAGCGTGAACGCCACCGGCTCGTCATGGCCGTGCGTATAGCGCCACCATTCGGCGCGTTTGTTGATGAAGTGTTGCAACACTTTGCGCGTGTTGCTGAGCCCGTAGTCGCGAAATAAATTATTTAAGGCGTGCGCGGTGGGCGAGTCGGGCGCATCGAGTAATTGTTCCGCCAGGGCTTGCCAGGCTTCTTCGATCAGGGGCGAGGTTTGCGCTAGCAGCGTGACATTGCCCGCCGCGCCAGCGTTGAGCGGTGCGCGCTGTAAGAGATCAAGGAACCAGCCGTGGAAAGTGTTGATGGTCAGCGCCGGGTGGCTGCCCAACGCCAATTCGAACAAGCCGCGCACACGCGGTAGGGCGAGCGTGATCTGTGCATCGCTCAGGGCACGTTCACGTAAAAATGCGCGCACGTTTTCTTCCGGCGCAATCGCCAATTCGCGTAACCAGTCATTAAGCCGCGCTTGCATTTCCTGCGCGGCTTTGCGCGTGTACGTGATGGCGAGAATTTCGGAAGGTTCGCTCCCCGCGATCAGAAGCCGGATGATGCGTGACACCAGCAGCCAAGTTTTGCCGCTGCCCGCACAGGCTTCCACCACCACGCTTTGTGTAGGATCGAGTGCATCGCGCACCAGGGCAGAAACAGGCTGCATACTCACGTGCTCCAATAGCTTCGGCGACATAAGCCTTCCATTTCGCACACTGCACAGGCCGCCTCCGTGCCTTGCGCGGGCAAGCCCGCACCGGCGTGCAAACTGTCGAATATTGTTTGCAAGCGGTCTGCGACTTCGGCAGCGAGCATCTGCATGTCGCCTTCTAGCGGTACGGCTTCCACCGTGTCCTGATGAAAGCTCAAGTAGGCCGCTTGCGTAACGCGCTCGCCTGCCAATAGCGCATACACGGGCAACTGCACATCTTCCCCCGGCAGTTTTAACTGCTTGGTCAGATCGGCCTTGGCTTTCATTTTGTAGTCGATTACGGCGCGGCCGGCGCGGCCTTCATCCAGGCGGTCGAGCGTGCCCTTGAGCGTCAAAGAGCGGTCGTTCGAAAGGGGTAGCGTTAGCCGCTCTACCGCTTCGCCGCTGTGCCATTGCCAGCCGGCCGCTTCGTGTGCGCGCTGCCAAGTCAGATAAGCGGGAATTAATTTTTCCCAAGCAGTGAGCCAGGCACGACTGAGATAATTGACGCGCAGCAAGGGGGCAAAAACGTGTTGGCTGATATCGCGCAATAGGGCTTCCCAGTGCGCGTTGGTTTCGTCGTTTAGTGTGGGATAACTGTGATGAAACCGATGCAGGATGTGATGCGCAATGCTGCCGAAATCGCGTTTTTCCATCGTGAGTTGTACTTCGTCCAACGCGTTCAGTTTCAAGACATAACGCGCAAAATATTGGTAAGGGCAATGCATCAGGCTGCCGTAGGCGCTGGCGGAGATTTCTTGCGGCAGGGTCAAGGCATCAAGCCGTGGCGCGGGTGCTGTTTGTGCCCAATCAGATGTGGTGCGTGAGGCTTGCGCCAGCAAGCAACGTAGCTGCGTATCGCGTAGGTTTGCGCCGTAAGTTTGCGTGTGGCAGGTTTCGAGCAGCTCGAATAATGGGCTCAGCAAATTCGGTTCACCTTGTTGAAAAGCCTGCCAGGTTGCCAACACCGCACCCGAACGTGCAAGTAAGCCCGCTACGTCACTGTGCTCTATCTGCCACGCGTCGCGCCAAGTAGGCAGTTTTAAACTGGCGCGCACCGACTGGTTGAAAAACACCGCCGCCGCTGGGGGGGCTGGTAAGTGGCGCGCATCGCAGCCCAATAACAGGGTCGCGTCAAAGTGACGCAAGCGCGTCGCGGGTAGATGCGTAAAAACGATGCTGCTGTCGATGCCGGTATCGAGAAAAGTGGCGCGCTCAAAGCATTGATTTAACCAGTGCCGCCATTCGGCAAAGCGATAGGTTTCTGTCGCGGTTTCCAATTCGCGTTCCGCGCGCGCGAGCATGTCCAGCATTTGCCTGCCCGCGAGGTCGCGCGTCAGCGGCTCTTGCATGCCGAGTTGCGACAGGGTGGCGGTCAGCAGCCCGAGCCAAAGCTTGAGTGGCTGCGCGCGTCGTGTTTGCCAGCCTTCGCGCGCCGAACGCAGCGCTTCGAGCAAGGGGATGCATGCCGCTGCATCGTTATTGCGTGCCAAGTCGAGATAATGCGCTAGGCGCGATACGACATTGTGTTCGCGGATGAGTAACTCTAAAGCCGACACCGCTTCGCGCCGTTCTTCGCGTGGCATCTGGCCCAATACCAGTGGTGATTTGAGAAAATCCAGCAGGTCTTGGTAATAAAAATCGTCCGACACCAAATCCAGCCAACGCATAATGAGCGCGCTGGCGGCAGTGGTGGAAAAAGTCCAGCCGGTTTCATCCTTCACGTAAATCGCGTGCCGCTCCAATAGCGCGCGCAGCCGCCGTGCCGCAAGCCGATCCTGCGCCACGATGGCGATCTCGCGTTTGCCGGCATTGAGCCACAGGCGTACCTGGGTCGCGGCAGCGAGCGCTTCTTCCTCCAACGATTGCGCGCCGAATAGCTTGAGTTTGCCAGCAAGTGGGCTCAGTGGAACCGCCGCCCGCAACGCGACCGCCCGCTCATACAAGGGCATTGGGTTCTCTGAATTCTGATTTCCCCATGCCGCCTGCAAAAATAAACCACCGTCAGTACTATCTTCACCCAGCAGTGGAGACGCAAACAGCGTGACCGCCGCCCGCTCCGCATACACCGCAAAAAAATCGCGCTCGATGGGTGCGAGATCGGCCAATCCCACGCCATAGAGCGGTGCGCTCGCACTTCCGGCCAGCAGGCCTAGCTGCAAGGCATACGTGCTGGCTGCATCAAGTCGCGCACCCAGATCGTGGCGCAGCGCGTGCCAGAGTTCATGCGCGAGGCGCGCTTCGAATTGCAGCGAGACGCCGGCGGTGGCCGCGTAGGCAGTTTCTAGTTGATGCAAAAAGTCTGCGTAGGAATCGGGCAGACTAACTTGGTTGAGCGTTAGCTCGTCGAACAGTTTTAGCAGCTCGCCGGTGAGCGGCCACAACAGCGTGGCGTCGGGAAACCACTTGCGCGCGCGCAAAGCACCGTAGAGCAGGCTTTGCCGTTCGCTATCTGGCACGGTGCAGCGATCGAGCGCGATTTGCTTTGCCAGTTGCGGCAGGGTGGTCAGGGTAGGCAGTAACAGGGTGGGACACCCCGCTGCTTGGCCCAGCGCGCGCGCCATAATGGGGGCCGCGTGCAAATTGGGTAACAATACCGTGATGGCGCTTAAGTCGGGTAGCCGGGCCTGCTCGGCCTGAATCAGCGCCTGCGCGGCATCCCCTAGCAATGCAGTTTCGGATACGCAGCGGGTGAGGATGGCTGACATCGTGCCGCGCAAAAAAGCTGGTTTAGCGTTCGAGCAGGGCGCGCTTATCTTTTACTTTGGCCCAGTCGTCGGCGTCGGCGGGGCTGTCTTTGCGCTCGATGATGGATTTCCAGCCGCCACACAATTCGGCGTTCAATGCGATGAAATCCATCTGATCCTCGGGTACATCGTCTTCGGCAAAAATCGCCTCGACCGGGCATTCAGCCACGCAAAGGGTGCAATCAATGCATTCAGCGGGGTCGATCACCAAAAAATTCGGGCCTTCGCGGAAGCAATCCACGGGACAGACATCCACGCAATCGGTGTATTTGCACTTGATGCAGGCTTCGGTAACGACGTAGGTCATACAGGGCTTTCTAAGGTAATTTATTCGGAGAGGGAAGCAGGCGCAATTTTAGCCTCTGGCGGACGCGAACAAAAGGGATTCCGCTTCCTCCAGCAAGTGCTTCCCATAGCCTAATTTTTTGGTTAGGATAGAAACACTTTTCTGTGCGTTAAACAAAAATTCTTTTTGTTTCAATTCCCTACCGCTATTTCCAGCGGGATTTTAAGTTATGAGGACCCCATGAGCGAACACATTCATTACGTTTCCGACGACTCGTTTGAGCAAGAAGTGCTGCAATCTGCGATGCCTGTTTTGGTGGATTACTGGGCGGATTGGTGCGGCCCCTGCAAAATGATCGCGCCGATTCTGGATGAAGTCGCCCAGGAATACGCCGGTAAAATTAAAGTCGCCAAACTCAATATCGACGAAAACCAGCAAACCCCCCCTAAATACGGCATTCGCGGCATTCCAACCTTGATGATTTTCAAAAACGGCAATGTCGAGGCGACCAAGGTCGGCGCGCTGTCCAAATCCCAATTGACTGCATTTATTGACAGCAACGTTTGAACTGGCTACGCTAGCTTCTAAAGTTTCCTGAACAAGTGCCCGATAAGCAAAACTAACGGGCCTTGTTCAAAATCCGGGAGTCTCCCGGGCCCTGCACCGCCTTCCCAACAAAATTTTCCACCTCACCGACACCATAGGTCTATGCATTTATCCGAGCTCAAACAACTCCACGTCCAAGAACTGGTGGACATGGCAGTCACGCACGAAGTCGAGGGCGCAAGCCGTCTTAGAAAACAGGACCTTATCTTTGCCCTGCTGAAAAACCAAGCGCGCAAAGGTGAGAGCATCCACGGCGAAGGCACACTGGAAGTGCTGCAAGACGGCTTCGGCTTCCTGCGCTCACCCGACACCTCTTATCTGGCCGGCCCGGACGATATTTATGTCAGCCCGAGTCAGATTCGCCGCTTCAACCTGCATACCGGCGATACGATCGAAGGCGAAATTCGCACCCCGAAGGACGGCGAGCGTTATTTCGCGCTGGTCAAGGTGGACACGGTCAACGGTGAGCCGCCGGAGAACGCCAAGAACAAAATCCTGTTCGAAAATCTGACGCCCTTATTCCCGACCAAGCCGCTCAAACTCGAACGTGATATCAACGCCGAAGAAAATCTGACCAGCCGCGTGATCGACATGATCGCGCCTATCGGCAAGGGCCAACGCGGTTTGCTCGTGGCCTCGCCCAAGTCCGGCAAAACCGTCATGCTGCAACACATCGCGCATGCCATTACCGCCAATCACCCGGATGTCGTGATGATTGTGCTACTGATCGACGAACGTCCGGAAGAAGTGACCGAAATGACGCGCACGGTGCGCGGCGAAGTGGTGGCATCGACCTTCGACGAACCGGCCACGCGCCATGTACAAGTGGCTGAGATGGTTTTGGAAAAAGCCAAACGCCTAGTCGAACACAAAAAAGACGTGGTGATTCTGCTCGATTCCATTACGCGTTTAGCGCGCGCTTACAACACCGTCGTCCCAGCATCGGGCAAAGTGCTGACCGGCGGCGTGGATGCTAACGCCTTGCAACGTCCAAAACGTTTCTTCGGCGCAGCGCGCAATATTGAAGAAGGCGGCTCGCTCACTATCATCGCCACCGCACTGGTCGATACCGGTTCGCGCATGGATGACGTGATCTACGAAGAATTCAAAGGCACCGGCAATATGGAGATTCATCTCGACCGGCGCATGGCCGAGAAGCGCTTGTACCCCGCGATCAACGTCAATCGCTCTGGCACACGGCGCGAGGAGTTGTTGATTAAGCCGGATGTGCTGCAAAAAATCTGGGTGCTGCGCAAAGTGCTGTACCCGATGGACGATCTGGAAGCGATGGAGTTTTTGCACGACAAACTGCGCGCGACCAAAAACAACGGCGAATTTTTTGATTCCATGCGGCGCAGCTAACGTCCTTGCACAGGACGCCCATTTTAGGGATAATAGCGCCCTTTCGTCCCTGCCTTGTTGGCGGGGAACCCCTAGTTAAGGATTAGGCAATGAAACCTGAAACCCATCCACAGTACGCTGAAATTACAGTGACTTGCAGCTGCGGCAATACATTTAAAACGGGCTCGACCATGAGCCGCGATTTGAATATTGAGGTGTGCTCGCAATGCCATCCCTTCTATACCGGCAAGCAAAAGATTTTGGACACCGCTGGGCGCGTCGAAAAATTCCGTCAAAAGTACGCCAAAAAATAAGCGTATTTTCGATCCGAAAAAGGCGGCTGCTGGCCGCCTTTTTCTTTTTCTGCTGCCAGATTGCGACCCTATGCTGAACGCTTGAAGGGGGTACGTATTGCCATTATGATATGTCAGTACTGGCAAACAGAGTTCAATAGCATCGCACTTCCCCCGGTTTAATGGTTTAATCATTGCTTCAACCTCAGCGCGAGACCACGTGGCATTTTCTTTTTTTAAACGCAAGGGCGATGAGTCCCAGACGATAGCAGCGCCTAAACCGGTTGCGCCAAAGCCCCTTACGGCAGGTACACCGACGCAAGCGGCTGCACCAAGCGCTCCGCTCGCCGCTCCACCCCAGGCCGCTATGGAAATGGTGGAGTTCGACGATTTTACGTTTGATGGCGCGAGCGCTACCGCTGAGTCCCACTCTGCTGTGGAAGAGGCCGCTATTCTGTACGCGAATGAGCGTGTCACGGAGGCCATTTCCACCTTAATGCACTTCGTTAAGGAAAATACCGAGACACGCGATTTACATCCGTGGTTATTGCTGTTTGATCTATATCAATTGCTGGGCATGAAACAGCAATTCGACGAACTATCCATGGACTTTATCGTCAAGTACGAACGGTCAGCGCCGGTGTGGGAGGGTGCGCGTTCTGCCGCGATGATTGAAAAGCCGCAGCCTAAACGTGGCATGGCTGCCGGCGTATTTCTGAAAGGCGAGATTGATAGCGCGCAACATGCGGATATTGACCGCTTGGCGGGTTTGGCCGAAGCCGAAACGGGCGTGAAATTAGACTTGGTCTCCGTCACCGCCATTGATGCGGATACGGCCCGCCGGCTGGCCTCCACGTTGCATGCGATACGGCGCGGGAAAAAGCGCATCAATGTAGTTGGCGCGCAGGAATTTGCACAAATCGTTAAAACGCAGCTCGACGGCGCGATGCGGCAGGAAAAACGCTACTGGGCTTTGCTGTTCGAGTTGTATCAGATTCTTGACATGCAGAACGAATTTGAAGATGCGGCCATAGATTACGCAGTCACTTTTGAACTGTCGCCGCCTTCGTGGGAAGCGTTGCCGGACTCGGTGCAAACCACCGGCGCGAGTGAGGCAGAAACGCGTGAGCCTGTTGCCGAGGCGGAACACTTCGTGATCGAAGGTGAACTGTCGAGTGATTGTGATTATAAGCTGCGGGATTTAGAGCGACATGCTGAAACTCGCACGGAAATTTGTATTGATATGTCGAATGCGACGCGCGTTGACTTTGTCACCGTTGGTGCGTTCATCGGCTCGCTAATCAAGATCAATCAAGCTGGCAAGCAGATCGTGATTAGTGGCGCGAATGGCATGATCCATGCCTTGTTTGATGTCATGGGCGTTACTGAATACGCCACGATCATTCGCAAAAAATCTCGCTAGTACTTTTCGTTTTATTGTTGGATTCCCCCTTACATAGAGCAATTTCGCGGTTCGACCGCGCAGAGTGCTGCGCGCGCCTTGGTGCAGCATCCGCAGATGACGCCGTCCGAAGTTGTGAAGCAAGCGCTCACGCATAGCGTTGCGTAACCGTTAGCGCAGATCGCAAGTGGCTGAGCCGCTACGCCAGGAAATTACCCCGAAAAATATATTGATGACTGGCCCTACCTGCGTGGGCAAAACCGAGATCGCATTCGAGGCAGTTGAACAAAGCGGCGCAGCCGTAAGCTTCGACGCGGCGTATGTGAACGGCAAGTTTCAAGTCTTGGTCGAGCGCGAGGATTTGGCACGCTACGTGCTGTAATCTAAGTCGTAGGAGCGGGCGAATGTCAACGTTGATTTTGGCTTTGTAACTCTTGCAGCCGCCGCTTCTCATTTTCTATCTGGCGTTTCGCGGCGTATTCTTCCTGCTGTTTGCGCTGGATTTCATCTTGTTCCACGCGTTTTTTTTCATATTCTGTTTTTCGTTGCGCCTGCTCTTCGGTATGGATGCGTTCATCGCTGATGCGCGATGCGTAGCGGCGCTCTTCCTCTAGTTTTCGTTCACGCTCGCGTTCTTCGTTCGCGAGTCGGCGTTGTTCGGTAGAGAGTGCTTGTTCTTCTCGGCGCTGTTCTGCCGCAAGGCGTTGCGCTTCAATTTCACTTGCCGATTTTGGCGCACCCATTTCCATCTCGTACTCGCGTAAGCGCACCTTGTTTTCCTGCGCCTCGGCCAGGGAGTTATTAGCGTATCGGTAACTCATGAGCATGAAGCCAATCTGGATGGTCATGCCGATAGCGATCAGACTGCCAATGATAAGCAGCAGCGTTTTTTGGAAAGAGCGTGGCTCATGAATTTCCACCGCAACGCGCGTGGGGTTTGCGCGCGCCATCAAGCTTGCGTCGTAGGACGAACGTCGCCCGTAGTCCGAGAGCGTCGAATACGCTTCTTTAATTAATTTGATTTGAATGTCCGCATCGGGGTCCATGCGCGAGGCCAACGCGGCATGCTGCTGCGTCAGCCGGCGGTACGCTGCCGCGATAGCGGCATCATCGGCGCTTGGCACTACGCCCAAAATTTCATAGAGTGTTTTCTTCATGGCCTTCCCCAGTGTGCTTCTTGGCAATGCTAACAATGCATACTAAGGATGGGCAACAAATAAAACCAAGCCCGTATGCCACAACAGCATAGCCCTCACTTGGGCAGTGAATACTGCTAGGCTTCTGCGACTAGCCCGTGCTCCACGCGCGAGGCCGTTTCATGCCGGCGATCTTGCAGGCTTGCTTGACGTATCCATAAGGAAACAACTCAAATAAGCGGTTGCGTGCCGCGCTACCGAGTCGCGCCGATAGGTGCTTGATAGCGAAGCGCGCATCGGGAATGACTTGATGCTCGTCAAAATACTCGCGCATGAAATGGATCACATCCCAATGATCCTCATTCAGCGGGATATTTTCCTGGCGGGCAAACTCCTCCGCCAGTGCCGGGCTCCAATCCGTGGGCTCTACCAGATAGCCTTCTGCATCCACGATGGGCAAGGGGGTCGCAGCATTCATAGTTGTCTCCAAAAAAATTCGTGCAGTAAATTTATCACGCAGAGTTGATTCGTGGCGACGCGAAAGTGGTAAATGCGGCCTACTCCCAGTGGGTAGCTTGCTTTGGGGTAAGTAAAAGCGGGGAAAGTGCTTGAAATCATGGCGCGCCCGAGGCCTTCGGAGCCCCGGGGATCGCTGCGCATGTGCAGCGATTTTATTTTGCGGCGTTTGACCTAAATCGTGGTCAAGCAATTTGAATCAAGAGGATAGCTTAAAAACTACTAACTCTTTTTGTGACACGTTAACCCGATTAACATGCAAAAATATTTTGTGTTGTCACAGTAAGCGCCCAAACGAATTCTAACCATTGTTGAGTGCTGCCCTCACAAAGTCAACCCGCGACACCAATAATTTCACCCTAAAGTTCATTGCAATCGTTCCGATAAACAAGGTGTAACGTCGACCGACTTGATTCAAAAAGTTAGTCTTGCCTGTTTGAATGATGGGCTTGGGGCGTTCCGAGCTATCGAGAAGCTGCCTCGTTAAACAGTCGAAAAAATTGACCATATCGTTGTATCCACCGTCATGTGGATAATTGATGGGTTCTAAAGTATCTACGCTCTTTACGCCGAGCGTTGGAAAATCA
>JAYVBU010000331.1:0-5042 GCA_043750335.1 Betaproteobacteria bacterium
AGAGTGGCTCTTGGCACGGCTTGCGTAGGCATGGCGATATACCAAGTAGCCCCGCGCCGATGTGGCTTAGTCGAACAAGTGGTTAACTCGCTCACCACCACCAAAAGCAGCGATAGTACTTGAATTACGCGCTCACAGCATATTGGATTAGAGCCTGGCGCTAAAAGCCGCCGGGACGAAGCACACGAGACGAGAACCCTAGCCCGCCTGCAATCGGATTTAACCCATCCCCTCCCGCAGCCCGCTGATATTTAAGCTCTTCGCGCCTGCTTCAACTCAGGACAAACCGAATACTTAGGATGGCAAAGCAAGCCCTACAAAGTCTTACTTTCTTCTAAACCGCCATCGCGCGCCAGTTTAATGGCGCGGTTTGTCGCCCGTGTTTTGAGCGCGGGAGACCCTAAAAATGAAACGCATGTTATTTAATGCCACCCAAGCTGAAGAGCTGCGCGTGGCCATCGTTGACGGGCAAAAGCTCGTCGATCTCGATATCGAATCCTCCACCAAAGAGCAACGCAAGAGCAATATCTACAAAGGCATTATTACCCGCATCGAGCCCAGCCTCGAAGCAGCCTTTATTGATTATGGCGCTGAGCGTCATGGCTTCCTCCCCTTCAAAGAAATCGCCCGCGCCAACTTCAAGTCCGGCGTGGATGTGGGTCGCACCAGTATTGCTGAAGCCATGCGCGAAGGCCAAGAGCTCATCGTGCAGGTCGAAAAAGACGAGCGCGGCAATAAAGGCGCAGCCTTAACCACCTTCATCAGTCTGGCTGGCCGTTATTTGGTGCTGATGCCAAATAACCCACGCGGTGGCGGTGTTTCGCGCCGGGTAGAAGGCGAAGAGCGCGACGAACTGCGCGACACCATGGCCCAACTCGATGTTCCTCAGGGTATGAGCATCATTGCCCGCACCGCAGGCATTGGCCGCAACCTAGAAGAGTTGCAGTGGGACCTCAACTACCTGCTGCATTTGTGGCAGGCCATCGAAGGTGCTTCTACTTCACAAAAAGGCTCTTTCCTGATTTATCAGGAAGGCAGCTTGGTGATTCGCGCCATCCGCGATTACTTCCAACCTGATATCGGCGAAGTGCTGATCGACACCGAAGAAATCTACGACCAAGCGGTGCAATTCATGAGCCACGTGATGCCCGGCAATGTCAGCCGCATCAAGCTCTATAAAGATGACGTGCCGCTGTTCTCGCGTTTTCAGATCGAACACCAGATCGAATCCGCCTATTCACGTGAAGTCACTCTGCCCTCCGGCGGCGCGATCGTGATCGACCACACCGAAGCGCTGGTCTCTGTTGACGTCAACTCGGCCCGTTCTACCCGTGGTTCAGACATCGAAGAAACCGCCTTTCGTACCAATCTCGAAGCAGCCGAAGAAATCGCGCGCCAATTACGGCTGCGTGACTTGGGTGGCTTGGTGGTCATCGACTTCATCGACATGGAAAGCAACCGCAACCAACGCGAAGTCGAAAAACGCCTGACCGATGCGCTGCATCTGGATCGCGCCCGTGTGCAAATGGGCAAGATATCGCGCTTTGGCTTGTTGGAGCTTTCGCGCCAACGTTTGCAACCCAGCTTGGGCGAGACCAGCCATGTGGTGTGCCCGCGCTGCAATGGCACCGGCCATATGCGCGGCACTGAGTCCACCGCCTTGCATATCCTGCGTATCATCCAAGAAGAAGCGATGAAAGAAGGCACGGCAGCGATTCATGCCCAAATCCCGGTGGATGTCGCCACTTTCTTGCTGAACGAAAAGCGCGCGGATATCTGGAAGATCGAAGCCCGCTTTAAAGTCAGTGTGGTGCTCATCCCCAATCTGCGCCTGGAGACGCCGCATTACACCGTGAGCCGTCTGAAGACCGATGAAGTGGCCGAGAACGACAAGCCAAGCTACGAGTTGGCCAGTCTGCCAGAAGAAATCTCCGAGCCGGAAAGAGCGGCGGCTGAAGCGGCCAAGCCGCGTCAGATCGCCGTGGTGCGCGACATCACGCCCACCGCACCCGCACCTATCCGTGAACAGGTCGAACCCGTGACGCAATCTTTCCTGAGCAAAGTGTCCGCTTGGTTTAGCGGTATTTTCGCTGAAGAAAAAACCGAAACAACGGCAGCGCCCAAGCGCTCGGCTCGCCCTGAGCGTGATCGCAGCCCGCGCGGACGTCATCGCGACCGTGATCGTCAAGGTCGCGGTGGCCAGCCACGGGCAGAAGGCGCGCAGCAACGCCCTGCTCAACCGCGCACTGAACAAGCTAAACCGGCATCGGCTGAACGTCCCGCCGAAGCCGCCGCGCCAGTCGAAGGCCAGGAACGCGCTAAACGTGGCCGTCGTCGTGGCGGACGTGACCGCGGCGAGCGTGGTGAGCGCACCGAACGTGAACAGCAAGCAGCACAGCCGGAAACGCAAGTGAGCGTACTCGAAGCCGATACCGCTGCACCGCGTCAAGAGCGTCCGGAGCGCGGCGAACGGCCAGAGCGTACTGATCGCCAGCAAGGTCGCAACCGTGGCCGCGGTGATCGTCCTCCGCGTGAAGCAGCTGCGCCCGTCGCGGCCGCCGAAGCAGAAACGCAGAACCTTGAAGCGACACACGCGCCGGTGGTCGAACCCACGCCGAACATTGTTGAAACGGCTGCTCCCGCATTCGTCCCGCATGAAGCGTTAGCGCCGGTGCTCGTCGCTCAGACCAATCAAGCTGAGCTGCCGTTCGCCGCTGTTGAACCTGCACCCGCTCCAGTTAAGGCCCCTGAGCCAGTTGCGGTTACCCCTGCACCGATTCGCGCGCCTGCGCCTGCGCCAAAGCCGGTCGATCTGCAAGCGGCTGGGCTGGTGATGATCGAGACCAGTAGCGAGAAAGTCGCCGCTGCACCCGTCATCGAAGCGGAAGCTACGCCACGCGCGCCGCGCGCCAAGCCTGCTTGGGCGCAGAAATCTCAAGCTAGCAATGAGCCGATGCAGCAGGTAGAGACGAATAACTAATCGCGCTTTGTAGTCGCACTAAAACAAACGCCGCGCATTTGCGCGGCGTTTGTTTTTCAGGCATCGAAAAATATTATTTCAATTTATGTTCGCGTTGCAAATGCGCCAATAATCCCTGGCTGGCATCTTCCACCATATCGAGCACCCGTTCAAAGCCAGAGCCGCCGCCGTAATAGGGATCGGGAACTTCGCGTTCTGTGAACTTCACGCTGTATTCCAGAAACAGGCTGACCTTATGCGCGTACTGCTCGGGGCAGATCGCCTGCATGCGGCTCAGGTTGTCGTCATCCATGGCTAGGATGTAGTCGAATTCCACAAAATCGCGTTGACTCACCTGACGACCACGCAAGCGACTTAGATCATAGCCACGCTTTGCTGCCGTCGCTTGGGCGCGAGTATCTGGTGGCGCGCCGATGTGATAATCATGTGTGCCGGCAGAGTCGATATGAATCTGTTTGGCGAGGCCTGCCGCTTCAACCTGCGAACGGAATACGCCTTCCGCCGTGGGCGAGCGGCAGATATTGCCCATGCAGACAAGCAAGACTTTAATCATGTTCCTCTATTCCAAATAATTGCTTTTTGAGCAGACGCAACTGGTCGCGCAGGGCAGCGGCTTGTTCGAATTCCAAATTTTTTGCCGCATCCAGCATTTCTTTTTCCAGCCGCTTCACTTCACGCGTGAGCTGTTTTTCGCTCATGTGGGTGTAGGCGGCTTCCTGTTGCGCGGCTTTGCGAAGCTGTTGCGCTTCTTCGTAATCGTAAGCGCCGTCGATGATATTTTTGATGCGTTTCACCACTCCGGTGGGGGTGATGCCATGTTCGAGATTGAAAGCCGTTTGCTTGATGCGGCGGCGCTCGGTCTCAGAGATGGCGCGTTGCATAGAGTTGGTAATCTTTCCGGCGTAGAGGATTGCCGTGCCGTTGATATGGCGCGCAGCACGACCGATGGTTTGGATCAAGGAGCGTTCAGATCGCAGAAAGCCTTCTTTGTCCGCATCCAGGATCGCCACCAAGCTGACTTCGGGAATATCCAGTCCTTCGCGCAGTAGGTTGATGCCTACCAACACATCGAATTCGCCCAGGCGTAAATCGCGAATGATCTCGACCCGCTCGACGGTATCAATATCGGAATGCAAATAGCGCACCTTGATATTGTGCTCGGCCAGATAATCGGTCAGATCTTCCGACATGCGTTTGGTCAGGGTGGTCACCAACACACGCTCACCTTTTGCGACGCGTATATTGATCTCGGACAGCAGGTCGTCAACTTGAGTATCGACCGGGCGCACTTCAATGATCGGATCAACCAAGCCGGTTGGGCGCACGACTTGTTCCACCACTTGTCCGGTGTGTTGCGCCTCGTAAGCTGCGGGAGTAGCAGAAACAAAGACAGTCTGCGGCATCAGATTTTCGAATTCGTCGAAGCGTAGTGGGCGGTTATCCAGTGCAGACGGTAAGCGAAATCCGTAGCCCACCAGATTTTCCTTGCGTGCGCGATCGCCTTTATACATGCCGCCTACTTGGGGGATGGTCACATGCGACTCGTCGATAATCATTAATGCGCTCGCAGGCAAATAATCGATCAAGGTCGGCGGCGGTTCGCCCGGTTTTCGTCCGGATAGATGGCGAGAGTAGTTCTCGATGCCTTTGCAGAAACCCATTTCATTCATCATTTCCAAATCGAAACGGGTGCGTTGTTCAATGCGCTGCAATTCCACCAGCTTGTTCGTCTCTTGAAAATAAGCCGTCGTCTCGCGCAGCTCTTGTTTGATTGCCTCAATCGCACGCAAGGTGGTCGCGCGCGGCGTCACATAATGGCTGGACGGATACACCGTGAAGCGTGGCACGTCTTGCAGCATGTGGCCGGTGAGCGGATCGAATAGCGAGATGCGTTCAATTTCGTCATCAAACAATGAAACGCGCACAGCAGTCTCGGCATTTTCCGCCGGAAAAATATCCAGCACATCGCCGCGCACACGGAAAACGCCGCGCTTAAATTCGACATCATTACGCTCATACTGGATTTCGGTCAGGCGTTTTATCGCATCGCGTTGCGCGAATT
>JAYVBU010000332.1:0-5041 GCA_043750335.1 Betaproteobacteria bacterium
GCAGGCCACGCCCACATCAAAACCGGCTCACTCAAAGAGGTACGCGCCATTGCCGGCTATGTGTTCGATGCGCAGGGCCGTCGCATGGCTGTGGTGTGCCTTATCAATCATCCCAATGCCGATCAAGGGCGAGCGGTACAGGATGCTTTACTCGATTGGGTGTTTAATCGGAATTAGGCCGGACACGCTTTGACCGTGAGGCGGCAGCGTGTCCGTAAACGCTTAAAAAGCGGGTTTGAATGCGTTTGCCGTTAGATCGTTGAGCAGCTTATGCCAGGGGTGCTTGATGTTGTTTTCAACTTGCGCGACCATTTCTCGCATTTTTTTCAGCACTTCTGGTTCTGTCGCCTCATACACGTCACCTTGCAGTAACTTGAGCACGTCGAGTCGATAACGATTGTCTGTGATGAAATAGGTGAACAGCACGTTCAAGCGGTAGTACACCTTGATAAATTCGTACCAGTTCGTTGTGCCGAGCCGTATGGTTGAAGCGTATTGATCGAAATCGCTCTTGTGGAACACCCCTTTTTCGAGCGCGCCGATCACATCCGTGTGCGCGAAGCGTGAGCTGTTGAGTGCGATGCTCACACCCGTCGAGAAAATCGGATCAACAAAACGACCCGCATCACCCACCATCAGCCAGCGGTCACCGGTAATCTGCTGCATGGCATACGAGTAGTCGCCTTCTTCTTTAAACGGATGGAGCTGCTTCGCCTCTTTGAGTTTTGCGAGCACTTCGGGTCGGCTCCCTACGGTCTCCCAAAAAAACTCCTCGCGCGATTGTTTGTCTTTAGCAAAATGCTTGCGCTGCGTCACCACGCCGATACTGGTGATCGTGTCGGTAATCGGAATCTGCCATATCCAACTATTGGTGACCGGCAGGAAATGGATAAAAATAAAATCCTGCATCTTATTCTTTTTGACCCAAGCACTGCGGTCATAGTCTTCAAACCAAGTGTGAATGGCAAACTGGTCAAACACTTTATCCGGTATGCGCATTTTGAGTTGATGGCCTAACAGCGTACGCCGTCCACTGGCATCCACCACCAGATCGCAACTGGTGGACATCTCGCGTCCGGCAACGCGAAAATTAATTTTTGGCGTTCCGCCTTGATTGAAATCCACGCCGCTTACGCGCACCCCTTCATACACGTCAGCGCCGAGCGTATTGGCGTGTTGCAGCAACAGTTGATCGAATTTTCCGCGATTTACATGGTAGGTGTAATCCTGCTCGACGCCGGGTTGTTCGCGCTCCACAAAGCGGATGTTCGGGCCATCGGCGTGGGCATTGCATTCGTCCAAGCCGTCCCAGCCATGGTCGTAGGTAGTGCCGTTATCTGCCGCCGTCCACCCTGCGCCAAATTTATGCGGAAATTTTTCACGTTCCATCGTTTCGAGAAACCCAAGATCGCGAAATACGCGGGTCGATGACGGAACCAGAGACTCTCCCACGTGCGGTCTGGGAAAGAGTTCGCTTTCAAAAACCACGCACTTGATGCCAGCCTTGGCTAAATAGGCCGCCATGCTCGCACCTGCCGGGCCGCCCCCAATAATGCCTACCTGCGTATCTGCTTTTCCACTCATGTCACTTCTCCCTTCGGTTTCAATTTTGTTTGCAATTGGCTATTAACTCGGTACGGATCACGCCCTACCGCATCATTGCGCTATCTTCCGGCTCACCCGCAGCGAGCATGATCGCCTCCATGTCCACCTTCTCGTATCCGCCCGAGAGCAAGGTGATAAAACGGTCGCGCAGTAACGGTATGCGGCGCGCACGGCTGATGATGTTGTTCGCATCTTTTAATTCCAGAATCGTGTACCAGTTGTAAATCATCTTGAATATGCGACTCATCGGAATTCGGATGCGATCTTCGTAAGCCTTTAGCCGCTGCGCGCTATAGTCCTTGTGCATATAGCAATCGAGGATGGCGTCTGACGCATACACGCCCCCGCGCGTGGCGATGGTGACCCCTGCGGAAAAAATCGGGTCGATAAACATCGAAGCATCGCCCACCATGCAAAAGCCGTCGCCGACAAAACAATCATTCAGATACGAGATGCTAGAGATGGTGCGCATCTGCATGGTTTGTTCCGCATCCACCAGCCACTCCCGCACTTGCGCGCAGCTCTGGATTCCCTTGTCGAAGCGCTCTTGCGGTGTCCCACCTAGACTCTTTGCGTAGCGGGAATCCAACACCGTGCCTACGCTGACGATATCGTCCTTGAGTGGGATGAACCAAATCCACCCGCCTTCGATGGTGTGGATGTCGGTCGTGGTGGAGCCTTGCATCACGTCATCCCATTTCATAATCAATTTGGGGTCGCGCCGCCAACCGCCTTTGAAATGCGTGAAGTGAGCGACCTTATTCAAGGCCGGATCAGGTTTGCGCCAACCCAGCCGCTGTGCCAGCAAGCAATCGCGACCGGAGGCATCCACCACCATCGGGGCGTAAATCGCATGAGGTTCTGCGCCATTTGGACCGGCCATGACCCCGATAGCGCGCGTGCCCTCGAACAACACCTCTTTCACCGTCCACTCCTGCCGCGTATCGGCACCGCAGGACGTGGCGTGATCCAGCATAATTTCATCGAAGCGGGCACGCTCCACATGAAACGCGTATGAGCGTTCAAAATAGCGGGGATACTCCGCCGTTAGCAGCACAACATCCGCCTCTGGCGCTTGATTGAACATGCCAAAGTTGATGCCCTGCTTAGGTGGAAAGCCTTCCGCCTCCAGCTTTTCTACCACACCCAGCCGATTCCACAGCTCCCATGCGCCGGGCAGCAACGACTCACCAATATGAAAACGCGGGAAGCGTTCGCGCTCCAACAAGATCACCTTCAATCCCGCCTTGGCCAACATGGTGGCCGTGCTGGAACCACCGGGCCCACCTCCAATTACTACGACATCGCAATGCTCATCGCTCATCGCCATCTCCTTGACAGACTAAATTTAAAAACGAAAACCATGCATAATTTTTAATTATGATAACCAATGTTTTTATTATGTCAATAAGGTGACTGCGCCGCAGCTGGGAACCGACGGTTAAAAAGAATGCAAATTTGGCGCGAGAAAATCAGCTCAAGCGGAGGGGTTTAACGCAGGAAATAAAGGGGAATTTGATGCAAATAGCATCTGTCAGAAGCGGCGAAAAACGGCACACTTTCACCTTCCTGGCGAGACATCAAGTCACAAAAATTTAATAATCGACACGCGCTAAGCGCCGCCTAAATTTACAGCGTGTTCAGCGCTGATTTTAGGGCGGCCGCGATTGCGATGGCTGCCGGGTTGGCCTCGTCTGCTGACGGCCACACCAATCCGAATTCCATTTTTCGGGTTTTTCCGGACAGCGGTATGGCGCGCAAACTGGGTAAGGTTCGGCCTTGCAACACCACTGCGGGCAAAAGTGTTGGCACTTTGGCGCGCACAATGCTCGACAACACCGCATCAATATTGTTGATTTCAAAAATCACTTTCGGATGCACATGCGCGCTACGCAGCACATCATCGGCGGCGCGACGCATGTCGAAGCTCTCCGGCAACAACACCAAGCGCATACCATCAAGCGTTTTGAGTTCGATGCTGGCGCGACTGGCAAATTCACTATCACTGGGCACGATGAGCGAAAACGGCTCCGACACCAAGGGCTCATAGCGCAAGTTGGGCGAGTTGCGCGTCATCAAGCCAAAGCCTATATCCAATCGCCCCGCTTCTAGCTCGGCTTCGATTTCGCTCGACGCTATTTCATGCACACCAATACTGACGCCCGGATAGTCGCGCGAAATCGCTTCGAGTACCGCCGGTATCCAACCCACGTGCAGCGCCGGAATAACACCGACCGCCACATGCCCGGTCACCAAGCCCGTAATATCATTGACCGAGTTGCAGGCTTCTTCAAGCTTACGCAACACGACTTCAGCTCCCTTGCGAAAAGTCGCGCCCGCCTCCGTCAAATAAACCCGCTTGCCCACGCGCCGAAACAAAGGTGTACGCAACTCGCGTTCGAGCTGCGTGATCTGCTGCGAAACACAAGGCTGCGAAATGCCGAGACGCTCCGCTGCGCGGGTGAAATTTTCTACTTGAGCAACCGCGAGGAAATAGCGCAGATGCCGGATATCAATTAAATCTTTCATGATGCTCTCGTTATCGGCTAACAAGCCCGTGAGTTGCGAGAAAAACGCTTTAATCATAGCATGGCGCAATAATCCTAAAAACGGCAGTTCTTGCCACAGAGGTCACAGAGAACACAGAGGAAAGCACGACAGCGTCAGAATGCTTTCTTCACCCTGAGGGTGAGTGCTCGGCCCGCGTAAAACCACTTGATTTGCTCTGTGCCCTCTGTAGTTCTCTGTGGCTAACTGCTTTTTCTAGGATTACGGGTATCGCTTAGCGATACCCGTCAACATGCCCCCTACAACCCCAAGTCTTTCCAAATCGCATCAATCCGCGCCACCACATCTTTATCACGCGTGATCGGCGTGCCCCATTCGCGCGTGGTTTCGCCTGCCCATTTATTCGTGGCGTCGATGCCCATTTTGCTGCCCAGGCCGGAGACGGGGCTGGCAAAATCCAAGTAGTCGATGGGGGTGTTTTCCACGATTAGCGTGTCGCGCGCGGCATCGACGCGGGTGGTGAGGGCCCAGATGACTTCGGGCCAGGAGCGGATGTTGACGTCATCGTCCACCACGATGATGAATTTGGTGTACATGAATTGGCGCAAAAAACTCCACACGCCGAACATCACGCGTTTGGCGTGGCCGGGGTATTGTTTTTTCATGCTCACGACGGCCATGCGATAGGAGCAACCTTCGGGGGGTAAATAAAAATCGCTGATCTCGGGAAATTGTTTTTGTAAGAGCGGCACGAATACTTCGTTCAGCGCCACGCCTAATACTGCTGGTTCATCCGGCGGTTTGCCGGTGTAGGTGCTGTGATAAATCGGATCGCGCCGCATCGTAATATGCGTGAGGGTGAATACCGGGAAGGTGTCTTGCTCGTTGTAGTAGCCGGTGTGATCGCCATACGGGCCTTCAAGCGCGG
>JAYVBU010000333.1:0-2241 GCA_043750335.1 Betaproteobacteria bacterium
ACGATTTTGCTGCCCGATGTATCGAATTTAATCGGTACATAGATCAAGTGTTTTAATTTCTCGCGAATCGTGCCATGCAATTCGGGCCGTGCAAAAAACAGCAGAAACCCGCCGCCGCCCGCGCCTAGCAGCTTGCCGCCGAGTGCGCCCGCCGCCATTGCCGCCTCATAGATTTGGTCGATCTTGGGAGTGGTCACCTTATTGGAAAGTTGGCGCTTGTACTGCCAGTTTTCATGCAGGAGTCTGCCAAAGTCATCAAGATCGTGCGTTTCGCTGCCCAGAATGTTGAGCGCTTCATCTACGAGTGTGCGCATCATGCGCAGCTCAGTCTTGCGTTGATTAAGGTTGTCTATTTTGGCCTTGGCCACGTCCGAGGCGTAGCGCGATATGCCTGTGAAAAACAGCATGAGGTGCGACTCTAAGGATTCGCGACGCTCCGGGCGCAATATCACCGGATTGACGTCAATGGCGCCGTCTTGCCGAAACTCGATCTTATTGAATCCGCCGTATGCCGCTGACACTTGATCTTGCGAACCCACATTTTCTTGAATCAAATCCTGCTCGATATGCAGCGCATATTGCATCAACTTTTCTTTGGTAACGTATTCGCCTTTCATCGCCATCAACGCGTTTATCAGACCGACCGTGAAAGATGAGCTGGAGCCCAAGCCGGAGCGCGCGGGCAAATCGCCATCGTGGTGAACCTCTAATCCGCGTACGCAATTCATCCATTGCAGCACTTCGCGCACTGCCGGATGTTCGATCTGCGATAGCGTCATCACATTTTCAATACGGGAATACACGATGCGATATTTATGTTCAAAAAAAGGCGGTAGATAGCGGCAACTGATATAGCAATATTTGTCGATGGCAGTCGCGAGCACCGCGCCGCCGTGCTCGCGATACCAAGCCGGGTAATCTGTCCCGCCGCCGAAAAACGAAATGCGGAAAGGGGTGCGGCTGATAATCATGAGCGCGCAGCCTCCGCTCCAGGGGAATACAGTTTTCGCTTGAGTTGTATCTGCGTCATCTGCGCGATGTGTTGCAACACCTCTGGGCCAAATTTTTTCTCGACCATAGACAAATATCGCGGATTTTTAAAATAGGTCATGAAGGCGTCATCACGAAATTTCAATACCTGTGCCGATGTCAACACATCGGTGCGTAATGGCATGGTTTCAAAACTGTGTTGCGAGTAAGCGATCCAACTATCCGGTAAGTCCCAGCCCTTTTCCAATGCCAGGGTGTAAAGCTTGGAGCCGGGATAGGCCATGGCGCAATAGAAGTTGGCGAATTCGCAATTGGCTTCAATCGCCAAGTCGAGTGTTTCTTGCATCGATTCGGCGGTGTCGTCGGGCAAGCCGAAGATAAAGTTGCCTATGACATTGATGCCTGCGTCCTGCGTTTTTTTTACCACTTGCAAAATCTCATCCAGACCGAAACGACCCTTCTCCACCCCGTCCCGCACGTGTTTGGAGCCGGACTCGATACCCAGCGCCAGCCAGCGAAAACCGGCGCGCTGCAACTTGTCGAGAAACTCATCCTTCACCGTATCTACCCGCGCATAGGCCCAAATATTCAGATCATAGCCACGCTCGATGATGAGATCGCAAATACCCATCACGTGATTTTTGTTCAGCACGAACATCTCATCCACGAACTTGATGTTTTTTACACCGTATTTATTCACCAGCTCGTCGATTTCCTTAATCACGGTCTCTGGTGACCACATGCGGTACGAGGGCTTGCCAAAAGGCGCGTTGATGCAACAAAACGAGCACTTATACGGACAACCGAGGGATGTGTGTAGCGACACATAGGGCTGGCGCTGGTGGATATGTTCAAAGCAATGCCAGTTATGCGCGCGATATTGTTCCATCGGCAATAAATCCCAGGCCACGCCGGGCATTTCACTATCCAAATCATCCATCAGCGGCGCGGGCGGGTTGTTCATTATCACGTCGCCAACGCGATACCACAGACTAGGAATATCGTTGAGCTTAGGTGATGCACTGGCTTTCAAAGCTTGTGCAGTTTTTAAAATCGTTTCCGGGCCTTCGCGGTCGCATACAAAGTCGCAAGGCTCTTCGCGCAGCGTACGCTCGGGCAGTGCAGCCGGGTGAGTGCCGGTCATGAGTATTTTATAATTAGGGTCGAGTGCTTTCAGCGCGCGACAAGTCGCACCCGCAGCGGGAATATTTTGGGTCGAAGCCGAAGGTTGGAAGCCGTACACCACCATCG
>JAYVBU010000334.1:0-2238 GCA_043750335.1 Betaproteobacteria bacterium
GTCCGCGCTATCCAGGCTAAACCATGCTTCGATACCTGCCTGCTCCACGCGCTGCGCCACTTGCTCGATCAAGGCGGGCGTATTCGGATGTAGTTCGCCGGTTTCTTTATGCACAAACAAGGCCATCGGGACGCCCCAGGAGCGCTGCCGCGAGACGCACCAGTCAGGGCGATTTTTAATCATCGCCTCCAAGCGCGCACGACCCCACGCCGGAAAAAATTGTGTGTGTTCCACCGCTGCCATCGCCTGTTCGCGCAAATTTTTTGCTGTGACCTGATCGGCAATATCCATACCGATAAACCACTGGCTGGTCGCGCGAAAAATAATCGGCGATTTGTGCCGCCAGCAATGCGGATAACTATGCTTGAGTTTTTCTTCTTTCAACAAACGGCCATTTTCAGCCAGCGTGGCCACAACGGTTTTGTTCGCACCCCACACTAATTGCCCGCCAACCAAGGGCGTTTTCTCGTAAAATTTTCCGTCGTCGCCGACGGGGTTTTCAACCGCCAATTTATAGCGCGCCCCCACCACATAGTCTTCTAAACCATGCCCAGGCGCGGTATGCACGAGACCCGTACCGGTATCGAGCGTGACATGATCGCCGCAAATGACAGGCACTACACGCTCGTAGAACGGGTGCTGCAAGGTGATGCCTTCCAGCTCGGCACCCTTGATGCTTTTCAGTACATCGCCGGTTTCAAAACCGTAGCGTTTCATGCAGACCTCGACCAAATCACGCGCGAGAATCAACACGCCTTTGGGCGTTTGTACCAGATCGTAATAAAACTCCGGGTGCACGCAAACGGCCTGGTTTGCGGGCAAGGTCCAGGGCGTGGTGGTCCAGATCACAGCGTAAGCTGGCTGATCCAGGCCCAGTTTTGCGCCTGACTGCACGGCGAACATCACGTCAATCGCGGGTGAGGTTTTGTCTTCGTACTCGACTTCTGCTTCGGCCAGTGCCGAGCCACAATCAATGCACCAATGCACCGGTTTCGCACCCTGATACAAGTAGCCATTTTCTAAAATGCGTCCGAGGGTGCGAATAATGTCTGCCTCGACTTTAAAATCCATGGTGAGGTAGGGTTGCGCCCAATCGCCCAGTACACCGAGGCGAATGAAGTCTTGTTTCTGCCGCTCGATTTGCGCTTGCGCGTATTCACGGCACAAGGCGCGAAACTGTGACGGCGCAATTTGCTTGCCATGCGCTTTTTCGACTTGAAGTTCGATGGGCAGACCGTGACAATCCCATCCCGGTACGTAGGGCGCGTCGAACCCCGCCAACGCTTTACTTTTGATGATGATGTCTTTGAGCACTTTATTCACCGCGTGGCCGATATGAATATCGCCGTTCGCGTACGGTGGGCCATCGTGCAAAATGAAAGTTGGCCGCCCCTTGGCCGCTTCGCGCATGCGCTCATACACGCGCTTGTCTTGCCACGTTTTGAGCATGCCCGGCTCGCGCTTGGCTAAATCGCCACGCATCGGAAAAGGCGTGTCGGTCAAATTTAAAGTGTGCTTATAGTCAGTCATTGTTTATCCATCGCAACGCCAAAACGCCCTGAACGCTCAAACGTTCGTGACGGTTTAGCGTTTTAGAAAAAAAGTTTTTGTCTGTTCTACGTCGCGCGCAATCTGCGCGATCAACGTGGGCAGGTCGGGATATTTTGCTTCGTCTCTGAGCTTATGCAGGAAATCTACGCGGACGTGTGCACCGTAGATTCGGTCGTGAAAATCGAAGACATGTACTTCCAAGGTGGGGGCACCGTTTTGCTTCACCGTCGGGCGCACACCGAGGCTTGCAACACCGGGCCAGCGGCCACCCTCCAAGCCACATAATTCTACCGCAAAGATACCGGCCAACGGCGGCTTGTTGTGCTTCATCTGGATGTTCGCCGTCGGGAAACCCAGCTCGTGCCCGAGCTTATCGCCGTGCACTACGCGGCCACTAATGCTGTAGGGGCGACCGAGAAATTTTGCGGCTAAATCCATCTTGCCTTGCGCCAGTGCGTCGCGTACTGCGGTGGAGGACACACGCACGCCCTCGATCAGAACGCTGGGCAAACTCTCGACCTCGAAACCCTGCGCTGCGCCGGTTTGGCTGAGCAAGGCGAAATCCCCTCCGCGCTTAGCGCCGTAACGGAAATCATCGCCGACCAAAATCCAGCGCGCTTGAACCCCTGCCATTAAAATTCGTTCAATGAATTCTGCCGCACTTAAGGCCGCGAACTGTTTGCTGAA
>JAYVBU010000335.1:0-5005 GCA_043750335.1 Betaproteobacteria bacterium
GGTCAACAGACGCAGGAAATTTTGAAAAATATTGTGATTGCCGCCAACGAGGTCCACGAGTTGGCGCAAAGCATTGCCAATGCAACAGTCGAGCAAAAAACGGCCAGTACTGAAATAGCGGTGAGCATGGAAAAAATATCCAGCATCGCCGAAGAAAACGCATCCAGCATCTATCAAGTCACGGGGACGGCGAATCAGTTGGCACAAACCGCAACGGAATTGCAAGGCATGGTGGGGCAGTTCAAGATTTAAACGGTTTGGCGGCTGGCGCAGACTGCACAGCCTGGATCGCGCTTTAAACGCACGCTACGCCATTCCATGCTCAGGCTGTTGAGCAGCAGGAGTTGGCCGTTCAAAGTGTCGCCGCATCCTATGATGAGCTTCAGGGCCTCTGCGGCCTGCGTGCTGCCGATTATCCCGACCAGTGGTGCGAACACGCCATTTTCTGCACAGCGCATTTCGTCGGGTTCAGCACTTTCCGGAAATAGGCAGTGATAGCAGGGCGCGTTTTCATGGCTGAGATCGAAGACTGATACCTGACCATCAAAACGCACTGCGGCACCAGAAACTAGCGGTTTTTTATAGGCGACGCAGGCGCGATTGATTGCATGGCGGGTGGCAAAGTTATCCGACGCATCCAGCACGACATTCGCATTTGATACCAAGGCGTTCAGTGCATCGCCTGCTACGCGTAGTGGGTGAGCGGTGATGTGCACCGTCGGGTTTATCGCCCGCGCGGATGCGGCGGCGGATTCAGCTTTATTCATGCCCAGCGCAGCAGAGGGGTGCGCAATTTGGCGTTGTAAATTGGTGAGATCGACGTGATCGTTGTCGCATATCGTGATGCGTCCTACGCCTGCTGCGGCGAGATAGAGGATGGCGGGGGAGCCCAGCCCACCCGCACCGATGACCAAGACATGCGCGGCGAGTAGCTTGGCTTGACCTTCCACGCCGATCTCATTGAGCAGGATGTGGCGACTGTAACGTAGGAGTTCTGGGTCGTTCATGAAGGGGAAAGCACAATGGACAGGTTTAACAGGATTATTTAGGATTAATCAGGATTTATAGCTGTATCGCTTGAAACCTGTGCATTACTAACGATACTCGCGTAACTCCGGTGGGGTGGCATCGTGATCGCCGTGCGGGTGGTGCTCGTAAACCTGCGCGAAAATACGCCGGGTGCGTTCGCGCTGTTCCGGTTGGGCGAGGTTTTGGCATTGCGTGGATTCGAGATAGTGAATCAGGCTTCGTTTGAGTTTGTTGAAGAGGCTGTTGTCCAGATGAAAGCCCTGGTCGATCAAGGCGGACTCGATTTTTTCTAAGGTGTAGAAGGGTAACTCGTAGTGAATAAGGAGCCCGGTATCGCCCACCGCGCTGAGGACGGTCAAGTGAGGCAGCTCTTGTAACAGGACGAAGGCTTCTTTGGCTTGATCTGCGGGCAGTTGGGTAAAGCTGAGTTGGCGTGTGCGCTCGATGTCTGCGTATTCCATCTTTATCCTCTACAGAATGCTGTCCTGATGTGTAGAGAATAGTCCCTTGGCTTGGATTTGCAAGCCATCGCGCCGCGCCGCTAGCCGCGCTCAGCGGTGAAGGCTAAAATGGCGGGACTTTTCGACTTCACTGCGCGTCTCGCGCCCCCCACATGACTCAATCCTCTGATTCCTTCGATAAGCGCCAAGCTGCGCTTGCCTATCACCAGTTCCCCAAACCCGGCAAACTCTCGGTCGATTCTTCCAAACCTTGCGCCACGGTGGCAGACCTCACCTTGGCTTATAGCCCCGGGGTCGCAGAGCCGGTACGCGAAATTGCCAAGGACCCGGAGAACGCTTACCGCTACACCAATAAAGGTAACTTGGTCGCCGTGATTACTGACGGCACGGCGATTTTAGGCTTAGGCAATCTGGGCCCGCTCGCCGCAAAGCCGGTGATGGAAGGTAAAGCCGTCTTGTTCAAACGCTTTGCCGGTATTGATGTGTTTGACTTGGAAGTGGATGCCCAATCACCGGCACACTTTATCGAAGTAGTCGCTGCACTCGCGCCTACGTTTGGCGGTATCAATCTGGAAGACATCGCCGCGCCGCATTGCTTCGAGATCGAAAAAGCCCTGAGCGCCCGGCTTGATATCCCCGTATTTCATGACGATCAACATGGCACGGCGGTGATTATTTGCGCTGGCTTGTTGAATGCATTGACCGTGCAGGGCAAGGCGCTCGACCGCATTAAGCTGGTATGCCTGGGTGCAGGGGCGGCCGGCTTGGCGTCGATGGACTTGTTGATCGCTATGGGCTTGCCGCGCAGCCATATCACGATGGTGGATAGCAAAGGCGTGATCCACGCCAAGCGGACTGACCTGAATAGCTACAAACAAGCGTTTGCGCATGCAACGGAAAAACGCACCTTGAGCGAAGCGATGTGCGGCGCAGATGTATTTGTGGGCGTGTCTGGTGCAAATTTAGTGACGGCGGAAATGCTGCTCAGCATGGCGGCAAAGCCGGTGGTGTTTGCCCTGGCCAATCCCGATCCGGAAATTCTCCCTGAGTTGGCGCATGCCACGCGCAACGATCTCATCATGGCGACGGGGCGCAGCGACTACCCCAATCAAGTGAACAATGTATTGGGGTTTCCGTTCATTTTTCGCGGCGCACTCGATGCGCGCGCCAAACGCATCACGCAGCCGATGCTCATCGCGGCGGTGAAAGCGTTGGCCGATTTGGCAAAAGAACCCGTGCCGCAAGACGTGCTGGATGCGTATCAACTTAAGGCACTTTCTTTCGGCAAAAATTACATCCTGCCTAAACCCTTCGATGCGCGCCTGATTGAGCGTATTCCGCCGGCTGTGGCGGCTGCGGTCGGCGGAGCCTAACGGTCATGACAATGGCTATTGTTGAGAAGTTATTTCGCCATGACCGTTTTCCCCCTCTCCTAGCTCCCCCCCCGCGAGCGGGGGGAGAGGGACTCAGGCTCGCTGCGCGAGGCACATAATATGCACGTACTACGTATCGACGGCGTGGATGCGCTGGAATCGCCGCGCAAGCTTGGCTTGTTGCTGGTGTTGTGCGTGGCGTGGCTGCTCCCTGGCCTGCTGGGCCATGCCCCTTGGCGTCCGGACGAAGCGGTCACGATGGGGATCGTGCAGCACATTCTCAAAACCGGTGAATGGCTGACCCCTACCCTGGCAGGCGAACCTGATCTGACTTTCGGCCCCTTGTATTACTGGAGCGCCGCGCTGTTTGCAAAAGCTTTCTCCTGGGCTTTGCCAGCGCATGATGCGGCGCGTCTCGCCAGTGGTTTTTATGTCGCGCTGACGCTCGGCGCGCTCGGTTTTGCCTCGCGCGAATGCTTCGGCCCGAGCATGCCGCGTTTAGCGTTAGCCTTGATGATTGGTAGTGTTGGTTTGCTCGCGCATGCGCATGAAATGATTACCGATACTGCGCTGCTGGCGGGCTACGCGCTGGTGCTATGGGGGTTTGCCTTGAGCGCGCGTCGCGCCAATCTGGCGGGCGTACTGATCGGCGTGGGGATGGGGATTGCTTTTTTAGCGCGCAATATTGTGCCGGTGGCGGTCGTCCTGATGGCGGCGGCGCTGTTGCTGGCTTTTCCCGCTTGGCGTACGCGGCGCTATGCGCGCACTTTGCTGGTCGCTTTATTGGTGAGTCTGCCTTTCCTGACGCTCTGGCCGTGGCTCTTGCATCATTTTGCACGGGCAGAATTTTTCATGTGGTGGCGTGAAGAAAATCTACCCCTGCTCTATAAATTTACGATTAAAAATACACGCAACGAGCTGATCTATTTTTCACGTACCTTGCCCTGGTTTGCCTGGCCGGTATTGCCGATTGCGCTGTGGTCTGTATGGGGTTACCGCAAAAAATTGTTGCACGAGCCAGGCTTTCAATTGCCCCTGGTGTTCTTCACGCTTTTGTTTGCCGTAGCCTGTTTGAATGCGGCCGCGCGCGATATACATTTGTTGCCCGCCTTGTTGCCTTTGATCCTGCTCGCGGTGCCGGGCGCAGAAACGTTGCGGCGCGGTGCGGCGAATGCGCTGGGCTGGTTCGGCATCATGACCTTTGGTTTATTCTCCACGTTTATTTGGTTTGCCTGGGTAGCGCTCATGAGCGGCTATCCAGCGCAGTTCTACCGGCATGTTTTAAAAATGCAGCCGGGCTTCACGCCCCATTTCGAGTGGATGGCATTTACCGCCGCCGTGCTGCTGAGCATTTTATGGTTACTGCCTTTACGCCAGTCTTTTCGATCAGGCCGTCGTGCCGTGTTCCACTGGGCGGCGGGCATCACGTTGATGTGGGGCCTGACTGCAACCCTGCTTTTACCCTGGATCGACCATGGCAAGCGCTATACCAATGTGGTCGCTAAATTGCAGCGCCAACTGCCGCGACACTATCAATGTATCGGCAGCGCCGGGCTGGGCGAGGTGCAGCGTGGTGCCTTGTATTACCACGCCGGTATCGTGACCCAGCGCGCGGAGCGCTCCGAATTTGACGCTTATGCGTGCGATGTATTTCTGTTGCAAAAAGACCCGCGCGTAGCCGATGCAAGACCGGGGGCGGGGTGGAAAAAAATTTGGCAGGGTAGTCGCCCCAGTGATAAATCCGAAGTGTTCGTGCTCTACCGCTTAAGAGAACCGAAACCATGACCCTGAACGCGCGCAACGCGCTATTGCCACTACTGGCAGCAAGCTTCGCACTGAAATTATTATTGGCCATCTTCACGCCACTTTCTGGCGATGAAGCTTATTTCTTGATTTGGGGGCAGCAACCCGATTTAGGTTTTTACGATCACCCGCCAATGGTGGGCTGGTTGTTGTGGCTGATGCTGCAAATTTCCGATGCGGAATGGGTGCTGCGTATGCCGGTGTTGCTGTTCACCAGTTTTATCGGCTACGGCTTATATCGTCTATTGCGTGATTGGGACGAAGAAAAAGCCGTCTTGATCGCGCTGATCTATTTACTCTCGCCCATGAATTGGCTCGGCTTCATTATTACCACGGACG
>JAYVBU010000336.1:0-2220 GCA_043750335.1 Betaproteobacteria bacterium
GCAATGATCCAATACGAGGCCGCTGGCCTTCGCAATGGCTTGCAACGCGGTATCCAGCAGCACTACGCCGGGCAGGATAGGCGTGTCGGGGAAATGCCCGGCAAATGCGGGATGATCTAGCGGCACCGTCCAGTGCGTATCGATACTCATGCGAATTGTTTTGCCCCGTGGGCTTCAAACAACGCTTGTAATGCGGCGCGCGGCAACTTGCCGGTGCTGTTACGCGGCAGGTGATCCACAAATAACAAGGGCCGCGGCAAAAAGACGGGGTCGATATGGTCACGCAGCGCAGCCAGCAAACGTGGCGCATCCAAACCGGGCGCGACGACACACGCGGCGAGCCGGGTAATGTGATCGTGGCTGGTCTCGTCTGGCATATAAAAAGCCCCGTCCAACACGCCGGGCACCGTATTGAGCAGGTGGTTAAGGCTAGCCAGTGAATGGCGTTTGCCTGCGATATTAATCAAATCGGCGATGCGACCGTGGAGTAAAAAATGTGTGTCTGAGATGGGCTCGATCATGTCGTTCAATGGCGTCATCGTTTCGACGTGACCGCCGTAAGCCCGCACATCTGCATCTTCCGCCACCAGTTTTATTTCGGGTAGCAAATGCCATTTGGCGGTTTGCGCGGGGCGACGCGTTGCAATCAGGCCGGTTTCGGTACTGCCATAAATTTCCTGCAGCGGCGCATCGCAGTACGCTTCCAACTCGTGCGCGAGTTGCGAAGACATTGGCGCAGTGGCCGACACTACCAGTGCCAGCTCAGGCAACGCCAGTTCGGCCTTTAGCAGCGCCTGCAGATGAACCGGTGACGATACCAACACCCGTGGCGCAGGCACGGAAGCCAGCGCTTCGCAAATATCTGCGGGATAAAAAGGCTGCGCATCGCTGAACGCGTTGCCGCTGTGCCACGCCATCAGCACCGTGGATTCAAACCCATACATATGTTGCGGTGGGACGGTGCCAACCAGGGTGCAATGCGTTTCCTGCAGGATCCCTAAGCGCGCTGCCTCGGCCTGTACACTGCTGACCAGGGCACCCCAAGTTTTGGTATGGGGTTGCGGCGTACCGGTCGAGCCTGACGTAAATACCACCGCAATACACTGCTCGCTATCAATTTGCGGAATGGGGCACGTGTCTGCTTGGCTACCCTGCATGACCGGATAATGTAGTTGGGGTAAATCCACCGCGCAAAAATTGCTGTCGGTTAAACAAAACACATCCGGTGCGAAAATCTTAATTTGGCGCACAGTTTCCGGCGTATGCGTGGAGGGCAGCAGGCTAATTTTTCCGGCCACGATAGCGGCCGCCAACCCTACGCTGAAACGGTAACGATCGCTGCACATATTCAGTAGCTGACTGCCTGCGGGGAATAGGGCGGCCAGCTGGCTGACCTCCGCCAAGAACTGTCGCACCGTGACGGCCCCGTCTGTACGCCACGCAATAATGCTGTTTGGGGAGGCGTGAGAAATCAGCGGTAGGAGCGACATGGTTGAGCGCGTTTAGCGGGGGCGAGCGGAAGAGTTGCGGAATGCCCGTACCGCATCCAAGATGCGCGTGTTCTTAGAATCGGGAAGTATCACTCTACGTACCCAATATTCCGCAACAAACATCGCTGCGACCAAAGGCAGCGTCAAAAAATTAGAGAAGAACGACCAGGTTGTGAGCGGCCCCAGAAAGAACAATAAAGTAGAAACCAAGGCCATTGCGCCAAAAAACCATGTCCAGGCAACTGTTACCTGACGAGCGTAAATGACATGCTCAGGTGACAAGGGCGCGTGCACGGCTTCAGCAAACACGGTGCATATGGGTTTACGCCCCGCGAACAAGGTACGCGCAAAAGTCATGAACAGGATTAACTGCATACCCACGTGTTGCAGCCAATAAACTAAGCCAAAATGCTGCTCCAGCGCGGGCCAACCAATCCATAGCGCAATACATAACAGCGAGGCCATAGCGAACATAATAAATCGATGCGGTGAACGCCAGGCCAATATCAACGCAATTAAGACCACGGGTGCAATGGCAACCACGGCCCCCAAGTTGCCGTTTTGCGTGGTTTGATTAGTGTAATGCGCAAGGAAGGGATAACCGATGACCAGCGCGCCAATGCCGATCCAGCGCAGGATGCGGTATGTCATTAGCGGGTTCGATTTACGGCGATATAGTCTGCGAGACTGCGAAGCGAGCTGAAGATTCGCTGGTTGTCCGCGCTGTCAG
>JAYVBU010000337.1:0-4988 GCA_043750335.1 Betaproteobacteria bacterium
CCCATCTTTAAGGATTTATGCCAGCAGCCCAACGGCATCGTGCTGGTGACCGGGCCGACCGGCTCCGGTAAATCCACCACCCTGGCGGCGATGGTTAACGAGGTCAACGAAAACGATTACGGCCACATCCTCACGCTGGAAGACCCAATTGAGTTCGTGCATGAAAGTAAAAAATGCCTCATCAACCAACGCGAAGTCGGCCCGCACACTTTGTCTTTTACCAACGCTCTGCGCTCTGCGCTACGCGAAGACCCGGATGTGATTCTCGTGGGCGAATTACGCGATCTGGAGACGATACGCCTAGCGTTAACCGCCGCTGAAACCGGCCATTTGGTATTCGGCACGCTGCACACAAGCTCTGCGGCCAAAACCGTGGATCGTATTGTGGACGTCTTCCCCGCTGCGGAAAAAGAAATGATCCGCGCCATGCTGTCAGAAAGCCTGCGCTCAGTTATCGCGCAGACACTGCTCAAAACCAAAGACGGCAGCGGTCGCGTTGCCGCACATGAAATCATGATCGGCACCCCGGCTATCCGCAATCTGATCCGCGAAAACAAAGTCGCCCAAATGTATTCGTCGATTCAAACCGGCCAAGCACTCGGCATGCAAACCATGGAGCAATGCCTGCAAGACATGGTGCGGCGCAATGTCATTTCCGAAGTCGAAGCGCGCAAAGCTGCGCGCAAAGACGCGAAGATTTAGGAGACGTAAATGGATCGCGAACAAGCACAGAAATTCCTGAACGACTTGCTCCGCTTAATGGTGAGCAAGAGGGGCTCCGACCTGTTTCTCACCGCCGGCTTTCCACCCGCGATCAAAATTGATGGCCGGGTGACCCCCGTATCCAATCAAACACTCACCCCCCAACACACCATGGAGCTGGCACGCTCCATCATGAACGACAAACAGGCGTATGAGTTCGAGTCCACCAAGGAGTGCAACTTCGCCATTGCGCCCCCCGATATTGGCCGCTTTCGCGTCAACACTTTCATCCAGCAAGGCCGCACCGGCATCGTGATGCGCACCATCAATTCCGTCATCCCCAAATTTGAAGACCTCGGCTTGCCTGAAGTGCTGCGCGATGTCTCTATGACCAAACGCGGCTTGGTAATCTTCGTCGGCGGCACTGGCTCTGGCAAATCGACTTCGCTCGCCGCCATGGTCGGCTTTCGCAATCAAAATTCGCAAGGCCACATCATCACCATCGAAGACCCGATTGAATATGTACACGACCACGACAAGTGCATCGTCACCCAGCGCGAAGTTGGCGTGGACACCGACGGCTGGTTCTCAGCGCTTAAAAACACCCTGCGCCAAGCGCCCGACGTCATTTTGATCGGCGAGATTCGTGATCGCGAAACCATGGATTACGCCATCGCCTTCGCCGAGACCGGCCACCTCTGCCTCTCCACCCTGCATGCCAATAGCGCCAACCAAGCACTGGATCGTATTATCAACTTCTTCCCAGAAGAACGGCGCGATCAGTTATTAATGGATTTATCGCTGAACCTAAAAGCCTTCGTCTCCCAGCGCTTATTACCGTTACGCGAAGGCAAAGGCCGCGTCGCCGCTGTAGAAATCATGCTCAACTCTCCGCTCATCTCCGACCTCATCTTCAAAGGCGCCGTGCACGAGATTAAAGAGATCATGGCCAAATCACGCGAAATGGGCATGCAAACCTTCGACCAACATTTGTTCGAGCTATACGAATCGGGGCTCATCACCTACGAAGATGCGCTCCGCAATGCCGACTCGCTCAACGACCTGCGCCTCAAGATCAAACTGCACGGCCAAGAATCTAAAGATCGCGACATCATGTCCGGGCTCGATCACCTCGATATTATTTAGCGCTGCAATCAGCTGTTTGAGTGCAAGCACCTTTATCCGAGTTGGCGCTAACAAAAATTTAGGATTTACCACCCTTGGCTTTGCGTACTCAAGCACCAATAGGCGTGTTGACCATGCATAAGAAAATCCGCGTTTACCGTTCATTGCAGGCGGCGTTTTTTTGTTGAGCGTAGGTTTTTCCTTCGCGCCCGAGCAAGCGCTGACGCAAACCGCAAGTGTCAATCGAGCGCAAATAAACCCCAACTCGATTACGTCAACGAATGCGCGTGCAGCTTGCCGTAAGCGGCGAGTAAGCGCTGGTGCATATCGCAACCCGCTAAATCCAGACCCGGTGAGCTGAGCCCAAAAAAGCGCTGCTGCTTATTCAGCAACGCCTGTGCTTGTTGCAAGGCATCGGCACCATAGAGTTGTTGCAGCGCAGCGCGGTAAGGGTCGGCTGCACCCAGATTCAACAGGCTTTCGATGCACAGGTAAACGCGGTGGCGCTGTTGGTTTAGCTGGGCGAAATGACGCGCCCAGTCGCAGCCTTCACGCGTGGCTTCTTCATCGCCCATGGCTAGCGCCAAGAGCAGCTTCAATTCACCCACGCGTAAATCTTTCCAGATGGAGCCCGCATCGGGGGCGAGCCCGATGAGCGCTGCGACCGGACGCTGATCGGCGAGGCCCAGCTCGTTTAAGGTTTCCAACAAGTCTTTGCATTCGTCGTCGTCCAAATCAGACAGATGCAAAATCGGGGAACGGATGGCGTTGCCGACGCTGTTGTTTTCATATTCCAGGTCGTCAATCGGGTATATCTCTGACATGCCGGGGACGAAAATGCGGCAGGCGTAAACGTCCAGATGGGTATAGTCGGCGACGTAAATATCGCGTCCTTCGGCGTGGATGCGTTCGACCGACCAAGCGTAGTCTTCTTCCGTGGTGTTGCTGAAATTCCAATCGCTGAAAGCGAAATCGGGTGTGTCGCGCAGGAAGTTCCAACTGATGATGCCGCTGGAATCGACAAAATGAATTTCCAGATTTTGCGCGTGGGCGATTTCATCCAGGTCAAAGCCCGGTTCCGGAAAGCCGCCCAATTCTTCTAGCGCACGGCCTTGCAGCAGCTCGGTCAGCGCGCGCTCCAGGGCGATTTCAAAGCGCGGATGTGCACCGAAGCTGGCGTAGCAACCCAGATCGTGCGGATTGAGCAGGGTCACATTCATCACGGGGTATTGTCCGCCCAGGGATGCGTCTTTGACCAAAATGCCAAAGCCCGCAGCGCGCAACGCGTGTACCCCCGCCGCGATGCGCGGATAGCGCGCGATCACTTCTTCGGGCACATCCGGCAGACAAATGCCTTCGGCGATGATGCGGAATTTGACGTAACGCTCAAAAATTTCGGAGAGCGCCTGAGTGCGCGCTTCATTGCGCGTGTTGCCCGCCGACATGCCGTTGCTCACATACAAGTTGCCGATGAGATTGACCGGGAACCACACGCTGGCACCGTCGCGCTCGCGTATATAGGGCAGCGCGCAAATACCGCGCTCGGCGTTGCCGGAGTTGAGATCAACCAAGGCGCTGGCGTGAACCGCGCCATCCGGGTTGTAAAACGCATGCAGCTCCGGCGTGAGTAAGGCTTCCGGCCAAGCACCATCATCATCATGCTTGAACCATTGTTCGCGCGGATAGTGGGTGAACGCGCGCTTGGCTATCGCCTCGCCCAGATAGTAATGCGTCCAAAAATAATTGCAGGAGAGGCGCTCGAAAAACTCGCCCAGAGCGCTGGCCAGCGCCGCTAATTTTGTCGCACCCTTGCCGTTGGTGAACATCAGCGGGCAATCGCGCTCGCTGATATGCACTGACCAGATACCTTCTACCGGATTGAGCCAAGTGCGCTCCTCCACGTGGAAACCATGCGCGGCAAGTTTAGCCGTCATGGATGCGATGGAGGATTCAAGCGAGGCGTCTTTGCCGGTGATAAAGGTTTCAGTTTGCATGGGAGCCTACAAGTAAGGAAAAGGGGAAATTAAGGTGGGGCGCTGCACACGCATTATCGCAGAATGCGCGTGCCCGAATCAGCCGGCTGGGGTGGGTTTATGTCCGATTCGACCCCGACACCATTTCAAACAGATACAAGCGGCATTCTATCGGGCCGTTGAAAAGTGGAATCTTGCGCGAGGGCTTTAGCCGCATCAGCTTGGGCAAGCGCGTGTCGGCGGTGAGGATGCCGACCTTCCACCCGGCGAAACGCTGCTTCAATACGCTGCCAAGCTTAGGGTACAACTCTGCCAACTCATCCGCTTCGCCGATGCGCTCGCCGTAGGGTGGGTTCATCACCAACACACCGCTCGGCGCGGGCGCGGTGATATTCAGAATGTCTTGCTCGACAACCGTTGCCGCGCCACTCAAGCCGGCATTCTCTAAATTTTTATTCGCGTCCATCACCGCCCATTTGTCGATATCGCTACCGTAGATGGGGAGGTGGGCCGCGGGCAAAACCTGAGCGCTTACTTCCTGACGCATTTGCGCCCATGCCTCACGCTCAAAATTTTTCAAGCGCTCAAAACCAAAAGGCCGATTGATGCCGGGAGCAATGTGCAGCGCCATGAGCGAAGCTTCCAACACAAAGGTGCCGCTGCCGCACATAGGATCGAGCAAGGTCATGCCCGGCTCCCAACCACTGAGCTTGAGAATGCCTGCGGCGAGATTTTCGCGCAACGGTGCTTCGCCAGTGAATTGACGGTAACCACGCTTGAATAGCGTTTCGCCCGAGGTATCAAGATAGAGGGTGAATTGTTGCGCGTCGAAATAAGCGTGGATACGCACATCCGGTAGCCGGGTATCGACGCTGGGGCGGATGCCCGTGAGATCGCGAAAATGATCGCACGCCGCATCCTTGATGCGCAGCGTGATGAATTCAAGACTCTTAAGTTGGCAACGTTGCGCGGTCACCTTGACCGCGATGGTGTCGTGCGGCGTGAACCAGTTTTCCCACGGCAAGCTGCGCGCGCGCTGGTACACATCTTCTTCATTGCGATAGATAGCGTGGTCGATTTGCCACAGCACGCGGCTGGCGACACGACTCTCGACATTGACGCGATAGCACAGCGCCATCGTCCCCGCAAAACTCGCGCCGCCGTCGGTGGCTTTAGCGTACATAGCGC
>JAYVBU010000338.1:0-2210 GCA_043750335.1 Betaproteobacteria bacterium
CCGCCTAATAATGCGCCGCCTAGCACTGGCCATAATTTTGATGCCACAAGGTATCGAACCCACCTGCTTTTAGGCGACCAGATCAGGGGATTCAACAACACGCTCCGTGCGACTATATCTGCGGCATGTAACGCCACGCCTAGTGCCACAAGTGCACCGGTGGAATGCCCAACGAGCGTGATTTTTTGTTGATCGAACACCTGCCTAGCAACCGCGACGCCGGTTTCAACAAAATGCGTTTGATTCCAATGCTTGCACTGCGCCCAGGGTCGCCGCTTTACCGGGCCATGTCCGGGCAAACCAGCCAGCACCACCCGTCCATGCCTGAGCAGCGGTTGCCAAGCGCAGAAGCGGTTCACCGAATCAAACCCATGCCAAACCAGAAACGTTTCAACCCCCTGCCCATATTCGACGAGATGTATCTGTTCTGTACCTTGGCGGGTCTCGACCTCAATCAGGCTTTCTTTTTCCATAGGTTTCGATTACCAGTGCAACCTTGCGTCACGTGCATCCATTCGGAATACTACTTTTTACGATGATTTCATACCTAGCGCAGGATGCGGCCAAAAATTGTCCTTGACAAGATTTGTTAAATTATCTAATTTCTGTAATAACAGAAACAAGAGAAAGTTTAGATCATGAAAATTACACCGGTCATGGAACGCTTTATCGTGCATTGGGGGGAAATGGGCAGCCGTTGGGGGGTTAACCGCACGGTGTCGCAGATTCATGCCCTGCTCTATTTAAGTGACGCGCCTTTAACGGCGGAAACCATCTCCGACGTGTTGCAGGTCGCACGTTCAAATGTCAGCACCAGCTTACGCGAATTGCAAAGCTGGGGCTTGGTCAGGATCACCCATCTGATCGGTGATCGGCGCGATCATTTTGAATCGCAGCACGATGTGCGCGAGATTTTCCGCATCATCGTGGCAGAGAGAAAGAAGCGGGAAATCGACCCGACCTTAAGCACATTGCGCGCCTGCACCACAGAAGCGGGCAGCGAAACACCTAAAACAGTACGGGATCGGATGAACGACACCTTGGCGTTTATGGAGTTGCTGAATAGCGTGTTTGGCGAGGTGAACCAATTACCCGACGCGGGCTTGATGGCTTGGCTCAAGACCGGCTTGAAAGCGCGTAAGTTGATGCGTTAAATTTTTTTGTCCTGTCATTTCTGTTATGACAGTAATTTGTGTAATAACAAAAGGAGAAAGCCATGTACAGCGAAACCGTTTTAGCCCTTGGCATTGCAGGCAGCATTCTCACCAGCAGCAGCATGTGGATATGGTTACGAGCACCATTACGCGAGGTGATCGCCCAACTCTGCGACCACCATGGTAGCCCTGATTTTTGGTCGCGCTATACCTTGCTGATGCTGCTGACTGCCCCGCTCGCCATCGTTATCTTCTTTAGCCCCGACCACATCGTCAGCTCAGTCGATGCCTTGCGTCGCATGCTCCTGGCTATTTTGTTGGGCCACTTTTTTGCATTCGCGCTGGTGGGTCGCAGCCTGTTTAATGCTGCCAATCGTGTATCGCCGTTTGCCGCTTCCAGCAAAAAGGAATAGCCAACATGCGCATCCTCATCACTGGCGCTACGGGGTTTATCGGCTCGGCCTTACTTTCCGCTTTACAAAAAAATGGGCACACACTGCTTGCCTGCGTACACCGCGCGGAAAAAAACCGACTACCTGCGGGAGTAGAAATCGAACAGGTAGATTACATGCGCGACACCGACGAATCCATCTGGCGGCCACGCCTGATCGGCGTCGATGTTGTCATCAATGCGGTGGGTATTTTGCGTGAAACACCCCATGCACGTTTTGATGTTTTGCATCATTTAGCGCCACAAGCTTTATTCAAGGCCTGCGAGGGCGCCGGAGTCAAACGCGTGATTCAAATCTCGGCGCTGGGGGCGGATGATGCCGCCACGAGCCGTTATCACCGCAGCAAAAAAGCCGCCGATGATGTGCTGCGGGCATCTGCGCTTGACTGGACCATCCTGCAACCCTCGGTCGTGTTTGGCGCGGGCGGGGCCAGCACACAAATGTTTCTGCGCATGGCCAGCCTGCCACTGACACCCCTGGTTGGCCGTGGTGACCAGCGCATGCAACCGATCCACATCGACGATCTGTGCACACTGGTGTTGAAGCTGATCGAACAGCCTCTCGGTATTAGACAAACGATCGCTGCGGTGGGGCCGCAAGCAGT
>JAYVBU010000339.1:0-4962 GCA_043750335.1 Betaproteobacteria bacterium
CCGCCCGCTTCACCGCTGGCATCCAAATCCAGGCCGTCTAGTGCGTAGTGCTGCTCTTCCAGCGCGAACAAGAGCCCGGTTTTAGCAACCACATGCGCGGCGATTTTTGGATTTTCGCCTGTCACCGTGAAATCCAGTTTGATATCGGTATGCGTATTCCGCTTTAGGCGTCCGCTTTCCATATTGAAATTGGAGATGCCTAGCTTGCGCTTTTCCATGCGGTCATCAAAACTGAGCGCACCGCGCTTGATGCTCACTCCCTGAATATCAAATTTGACTAGCTCGGACTCTTCCTTGCTCATCAAATCGTCGATATTCATTCGCCCATCGGCGAAACGAATCAAGCCCGCACGAACGCCTTCCACGCTGACCTTATCCACCACCAATTCGCTTTTCAAGAGCGGCAACCAAGCCACATACAACTTCACACTTTCCAGCGCTGCGAACTCCTGGGCGGTCCCATGTTCCGAGAGCTGGGTTTTACCTAGATCAACGCCCAACTTGGGAAACAGCTTGAGTTTGATATCGCCGTCGATAGTGAGTGTGCGCTGCTTTTTGTCTTGCACCAGCTTGACGATTTGCGGCTTAAAGTCATTCGGGTTGACGCTCAGCGCCACGCCAGCCAGCAAGATCGCGAATAAGACGAGCAGACCCAGAACGCCGAACAATGCATATCTTAAATAAGGGGGGAGCGATTTCAGCATGGCGTCCTCTGAAAAATAACGTGGAGCGGGCGATGGGGATCGAACCCACATCTAAAGCTTGGGAAGCTCTCGTTCTGCCATTGAACTACGCCCGCATGACGGAAAACGGCGCTAGTTTACAACCAACCCGCAGCCTATGCCAAAAATGACCGCGCGCGCGTGATAGAATTCTGCATAAATTTTCAAACGAAGTTGCCCGTGATTACCCTGACCGTCAATGGATCGCCGCAGTCGCTAGACGCGCCTGCCACCCTCGCCCGACTTTTGGACAAGATGCAGCTCACCGGCAAACGGGTAGCAGTCGAGCGCAATGGCGAAATCGTGCCGCGCAGCCAATACGCGCAAGTGACTTTGCAAGATGCCGACCAACTCGAAATCGTCGCCGCCGTTGGCGGCGGCTAGCGTCAAACCCTAACTCCCAAATTTTGAATCCTGATATGCACACACTCACTATCGCTGGTAAAACCTATTCCTCTCGCCTGCTCGTCGGCACGGGCAAATACAAAGACTTTAACGAGACCAAACAAGCCGTCGATGCCAGCGGAGCGCAGATCGTCACGGTGGCGATTCGCCGCACCAATCTTGGCCAAGACGCTAGCCAGCCCTCCCTGCTGGACGCCTTGCCTCCTTCCCAATACACCTACCTGCCCAACACGGCGGGCTGCTATACGGCGGATGATGCGATCCGCACCTTACGTTTAGCGCGCGAATTACTCGATGGCCATACCCTGGTCAAGCTGGAAGTGTTGGGCGACCCGAAAACGCTGTACCCGAATGTAGTGGAAACGCTGCGCGCCGCACAGGTGTTGGTCAAAGACGGTTTCCAGGTGATGGTCTATACCTCGGACGATCCGATCATCGCAAAACAATTAGAAGAAATCGGCTGCGTCGCGGTGATGCCGCTTGCCTCCCTGATCGGTTCTGGCATGGGCATCCTCAACCCGTGGAATTTGCAAATCATCATGGAACACGCACGAGTGCCGATCATCGTCGATGCTGGCGTGGGAACCGCATCCGATGCTGTCATCGCTATGGAGCTAGGCTGCGACGCGGTACTAATGAACACCGCCATCGCCCAAGCGCAAAATCCGGTGCTCATGGCGCAGGCCATGAATAAAGCGGTGCAAGCCGGACGCGAATCCTATCTCGCCGGGCGCATGCCCAAGAAGATTTACACCGCCAGTCCCAGCTCCCCTACCGGCGGCGTGATCGGCACGTAAAAAAAGCGGGGATACCCCGCTTTTTTAAACTTACTGATCTCTGATTTCTGCCGCTCAAATCTTCAACCAAGTCAGCATGTCGATGTAGTCTTGCGCCTTGCCCGGCACCCAACCTTTTACGCCGAGCTTGGCCAAGATTTTTTTGCCTTCTTCCGTGTTCTCCATCTCGATCAACGCTTTTTGCATTTTATCCACGTCGGCCTTGCTGATTCGGGGAGAGGCAATGATGGACCAAAACGGCAGCTTTTTGCTCTTGAAAAAAACCACACCGCCCTTTTTTTCCCAAGCCTTTGCCTGCGCTGGCGCGACGATACCTACATCGGCGAATTTATTATCCAGCATGAAGGTAACGGCCTCTTGATAGCGGGTGTAACGCAGTTGCTCAGGTTTGGGCGACCCACCCATATCGCGGATCGTAGCCAGCCCGGCTTTTGCCATCAAGGAGCTTTGCTCCGGGAGCGCAATGGTTTTAGTTAATATGTCTTCTGGCTTTTTAAAAGCATGATCTTTACGCGCCACAAAATTTGCCGCGAAGTCTCCCTTCGCCATCACTACCAATTGATATTTATTATCGCGGAGCGCCTTGCCAGAAACATTGGAAGGTCGGCAGAACATTAAATCAAAGCGCCCCTTCTCAAGATTGGCTATCGCGCTGGGAATATTCTGCGAAGATTCCAACGTGATCTTGCTATTTAGAATGCGCCCCAAATAATCTGTTAGTGGCTGATATTTGTCTTGCAGCTCGCCAAAATTTGCCTGCTCCGCCACGCCCTCTGCGATGCCGAATAACAGGTTCGCCGCACGCGCTTGAGGAACAGCAAATGCAAGCGCCATGACGCCGATGAGCAAAACATGTCGCATGAAGCACTCCCCCTCAATTGTTTTTTAAGATACCGCTTTGCCCACACACTCGAATCTCCCGGCGCGGAGGGCAAGACGGCTATTTGGTAATACCCAGAATTTTCACCAGCTCATCATAATCGGAAACTTTGGCCGCTTCAAAATTTGGAAATGAACTGAATTTGAAATAATCCTGGCCATCTTTATCTGTATGCGCCTTGAGCAGTGCCTGCGTCACGGCTTGTTTGGTGGCAGGGGGCAAATCGCCGCGTACAGCGAACGTCAAGTGCGGTACGCCTCTGCCTTGCAACACTAAATTTAAACTATAGCCGCGATTAGTCCAGTTATTAAATAGCGAGCTATTCGCTACGCCGATATCTATCAACTTGTATTGCAGCGCGTTGATTACAGCGTTGGAATCGCTGTAGTACGTAATACTTTTAAAGTACGTCGCAGGGTCGAAGCCCATAGCCTTGATCTCCGCCAACGCGAGCCGGGTAATCATCGCATCTTTTTCATAAAACCCGATGCGCTTGCCTTTCATATCTTCCGGGAACGCGATATTGGCATCGGACAGTGACATGAATGAACTCGATAGCAAACCGGGGATTTTAGCCACGGGCTCGTAACCGGCGGTTAAGTGCGCTTTCATAATCATCGACGGCGGCGCATACATAAAATGAAAACGTTTGGTCGTCGCATTTTTCATATATTCGTCGTATGTTTTAACGGCCTCGATACGTACCGGTTTGTTGAGCGTCTTGCTCAGATAGGTAGCGAGGCCTTGGTAATCTCGCACAACCAAGATTGGATTTTTCACATAATCCTGCACACCCAGGATGTAAAAATCCGCAGCACGGGCGGGTACGCACGTAAGCCACGCCAGTGCTGTCAACAAAATAACGTTTAATCTCATGCTGGTCTCCTAAAACTTTATCTTCATCACTGCCGACGAAGGTTCGCCGCAATCTTAAATCTTAAGCGCTGAAGTCTCCCGTCTAATTGCGGGCCTAGCCAATTACATGATGCCTAGCAAACGATGTCAAGCAAATCCCAGACCAGTGGGTGCGGTATGGCTCGCCCCTACACTTTTAGGTATTGTTCCGCGCGCGCCAGCCAGCGCGCAAGGTGGTGTTCCACCACTTCAGGTGCGTCACGTAACAAGCGCTCGGCCAATGTACGCGCCTGTTCTAAAGCAGGCTGATCGCGCTCGATATCGGCTATTTTCAGCATCGGCACACCGCTTTGGCGCGCGCCGAGAAACTCGCCCGGACCGCGTAGCGATAAATCTTGCCTCGCTATCTCAAAACCATCGGTCAATTCATAGATAATCTTTAGCCGGGCTTTCGCCATGTCTGACAGCGGCGGCGCGTACAACAAGATGCAAGCGCTTTTTGCCGCGCCGCGCCCGACCCGTCCGCGCAATTGATGCAGCTGTGCCAAGCCCATGCGCTCGGCGTGTTCGATCACCATCAAACTGGCATTGGGGACATCCACGCCGACTTCGATCACCGTAGTCGCCACCAGGAGTTGAATTGCACCCGCCTTGAACGCGGCCATGGTCTCGGCTTTTTCTTTCGCTTTCATGCGCCCATGCACTAAGCCCACTTTGAGATCAGGGAAGGCGCTGCTCAACGTTTCATAAGTATCGAGCGCGGTTTGCAGTTGCAGTTTTTCGGATTCTTCAATTAGCGGGCAGACCCAATACGCTTGACGGCCAGTGCCGCACGCTGCGCGCACACGCTCGATCACCTCATCGCGGCGCGCGTCCTCTACCACCCGCGTCACAATCGGCGTACGCCCTGGCGGCAACTCGTCGATAACCGACACATCGAGATCGGCGTAATAACTCATCGACAGTGTGCGCGGGATCGGCGTCGCACTCATCATGAGTTGATGCGGGTTCACGCCTTTATTATGCAAGGCCAAGCGTTGTTCCACACCAAAGCGATGCTGCTCATCGACCACCGCCAAACCCAGCCGCGCAAAATTGACTTGCTCCTGAAACAAGGCGTGCGTGCCGACCGCGAGTTGCGCCTCGCCGCTTGCCACCTGCGCTAGCATCCCATCGCGCGCGCGTTTGGGCACACTGGCGGCGATCCACGCGACAGTGATGCCCAGGGGACTCAACCACTCGTGCAACTTACGATAATGCTGCTCGGCAAGAATCTCCGTCGGCGCCATCACCGCAGCCTGAT